>JACCTS010000208.1 GCA_013812245.1 Rubrobacter sp. | reverse complement strand
TGCTCCTGGCGCACGGATACATAGTAATCATCATAGGGGCCGCGCTGGACAACTTCGGCCTCCCTGCCTCGGGGGACGTGGTTCTCTTCGCCGGCGGATGGTTCGCAAACGACGGGCAGGCCGCGCTTCCGCTGGTCATGCTCTCGGGATTCGTCGGCGCGTTGATCTCGGACAACTCGGTCTACTGGATCGGACGCATCGGCGGCCGTCCCCTCATCCACCGCGTCCTCAAGATCCAGGTGTTGCGCCTGCTCATCGACGAGAAGAGCCTGGAACGGGTCGAACGCTACTTCGACAACCACGGCGGCAAGACCCTCCTCGCCGCCCGCTTCGGTCCCGGCCTCAGGAGCATGACCCCTCTGTTCGCCGGGGTGACGGGGATGAAGTACCGCAGGTTCGTCCCGTACAACCTCACGGCCGTCACGGTGTGGGCCGTCGCCTACACCCTTATCGGCTACGCCTTCGGTGAATACTGGGATGAGCTACTGGCCACCGCCAGATCTTTCGGCTACGGCATCGCCGCCCTGGTGGCCCTCATCCTGGTCCTCTACATACTCCGCCGGTCGAGGAAGCCCCGAAAGTAGCCGCGCTCTTTCAGGGCTTTTCCGCGGACCATCCCGCGTAGATCGTCTCGAACGCCGTGAGGGCGACCAGGGCGAAGGCCACGGCGGCGGCGAAGGCGGGGCCGGACAGGAACCCGCCGACGACGACCAGGACGAGGAAGCCCGCCGCGACCGCGAGACGGGCGAGAGCGACGGTCTCGCTGAGGGAGTGCCGGTTCACGTACTGTACGAAACTCACGGCGAGGAGATAAACGGTGACGGAGCCGGCCAGTATCGCGCGCCCCGCCAGGCCGAACCCGGCACCCCCGGCGGGGGCGAGCGCTGCCGACTCGACTTGGGCCGCGCCTTCGATGGCGAGTTGGGCGCCTACGCCGAAAGCGGCGATGGCGGCGTACACGGCGAGGTGTCCGTAGCCCCAGTAGAAGGCGGGCCTGGGGGCCAGCTCCATCCCCGTGGTCTTCACGTAGTCGAAGTAGATCCACCAGATACACGCGGCAGCGACGAAGGCGAAGACGGCGGCAAAAATCGCCGGCAGCGCCCAGTCGGTACCGGCGGTGCCTGCGGCGACGGCGAGGACCGACTCGCCGAGCACGATAATGGTGAACAGCCCGTAACGCTCGGCGATATGGCGCGGGTGGAAGCTCACCAGGGGCTCCTCCAGGGTACGCACCGCTAGGATCGGGGCGAGAAGCTCAACGAAGAGCGCAACGGCCCACAGACCATATACTAGGGGAGCGGGCGCCAGCAGCGAAGCCAGCCAGAGAACGGCCCCAAGGGCGTTCCCGGCGGCGTACCAATCCACGAAGCCGCGCAGGTCCGGCGGGGTGTGGTAGCGGGCCCGCAGAAACAGCCACACGAGCAAAATCCTCAGCGCCGCGTAGGACACGACAAAGCCCGCCGTCGCGCCCGTCTGCGTCCCGACGCCCTCGACGGAGGCCGCGATCCCGAGCATGAAGAGCATGGCGGCGAGCAGCGTCACGCGGTAAGGCACGTCGTCGTTGTCGAAGCTGGTGCCGTACCAGGTGTACGTCATCCAGGCCCACCACACCGGCACGAACAGCCCGACGAAGCGCAGAATACCGCCGAGCGTGGGATCGTGGTGCAGGCCCCGAGCCAGCGCCGCCACCGCAACGACGAAGCACAGGTCGAAGAAAAGCTCCAGCCACGTCGAGCTACGCTCTTCGGCGCGCTGTTCCTCCGTCAGGTTGCGCAGCGACTGCGGACGCCGGAAGGGCGACGCTCTGCCGCTTCCGGTCTCAGAGGCCACGCTTACTCAGGTCCCGCCATTCGCCGTCTCCTTCTCTCGCCCGGCGGGCCCACTCTACATGCAAACCCGAAACCGAACATCACCCGAACGGGTAGGTTTTCACGCTGGTAGACTCTCCAGGGTAATGTCGGAAGATAGCGCCAAGGATCTGCGGCGGCTCAACCACGAGCTATCGGTTCTCAACGCCATCGCCAGGGAGCTCAACCGCTCGGTGAACCTCACGCAGACGCTGGAGTTCACGCTCTCGCAGGTCGCCGACCTCCTGGAGCTACGCACCGGTTGGATCTGGCTGGTAGACGAATCCACGTCCGAGCCGTATCTGGCCGCCACCCGGAACCTTCCGCCAGCCCTGGCCGACGACCCCCGCCGCATGGACGGGTCGGGATACTGCTACTGCCTCGACACGTACCAGCAGGGCGACTTTGAAGGCGCGGCGAACGTCAACGTCCTCACGTGCAGCCGCCTCAAGGGGCTCGTTGACGGTACGGGCGGCCTCCGCTACCACGCGAGCATCCCGCTCTACAAGGGCGGCGAGAGGCTCGGCATCATGAACGTCGCGAGTCCCGGCTGGCGGAGCCTCTCGCCCGAAGACCTGGAACTGCTCTACACCATCGGAGATCTCCTGAGCGTCGCCGTCGAGCGCGCCCGGCTCTTCGACCGCAGCGCCAGGCTCGGCGCGGTCGAGGAACGCAATCGTCTGGCGCGCGAGATCCACGATACCCTCGCGCAGGGCCTCACCGCCGCCGCACTTCAGATCGAATCAGCCGAAGCCCTGCTGGATGACGACGCGGCAAGAGCGCGCAAGCCCCTGCGCCGCGCTCTCTCCCTCACGCAGTCCAACCTCGAAGAGGCCCGCCGCTCGGTCCTGGATCTCCGATCCGTCCCACTGGAAGGACGGCCACTCTCCGAGGCGCTGAAGGTCCTCGTGGAGCGGTGGGGCGCCCAGGCCGGAACGGACCCCCGCTTCGGGACGGTAAACCCCGGACGCCCGCTCCCGCCGCGCGTCGAAGCAGACCTCTACCGCGTGTGCCAGGAGGCGCTCACAAACGTGGCGAACCATGCGGAAGCCAGCTACGTAACTGTCCGGCTCGTCGCCACCCCCACCGAGGTGAGGCTCTCTATCGAAGACGACGGCCTGGGCTTCGACGCCGCGGATCCGTCCGGCGGTCGTCACGGGCTCATGGGCATGCGGGAGCGGATGGAGATACTCGGCGGCTCACTCCACGTGCGGAGCAGCCCCGGCGCGGGAACCATCATTGTCGCGGCCGTCCCGCTGGAGAGGTTATGAGCGAGGAAGCGGGACCGAAGATCAGGATACTCGTTGCCGACGACCACCCGATGCTCCGCGAGGGTCTGGTCGGCGTGCTGGAGACCCAGTCGGACTTCGAGGTCGTGGGCGAGGCTTCGGACGGAGTAGAAGCGGTGCGGCTCGCGGAAACGCTCTCGCCGGACGTGATCCTCATGGATCTCGAAATGCCGAACCTGGACGGCGCCGGGGCGCTGCGGCGGCTCGGGGAGAACGGCTCCACGGCCAGAACCATCGTCTTCACCGCTTACGACACGGACGAGCGTATCCTGGGTGCGTTGAGGGCGGGAGCGAAGGGATATTTGCTCAAGGGCGCCTCCCGCCAGGAGCTCTTCGACGCCATCCGCACGGTAAACGAGGGTGGCTCGCTCCTCGGCCCCGCCGTCACGGATCGGCTGCTGGAGAACATGCGGCGGAACCGGGAACAGACCGAAGAACTGACGCCCCGGGAACTCGAAGTGCTCTCGCTCGTCGCCCGTGGCTCTACAAACGCCGACATCGCCGCCGACCTCTTCATCACGGAGCGAACCGTGAAGTTTCACGTCAGCTCCATCATGCACAAGCTCGACGCGCAGAACCGCACCGAAGCTGCCAGGACCGGCGGCCGTCTCGGACTCATCGAGCCCGAATAGCGACCCTTGCCGCAACGATATCCCGAAGAGACGCCCATCGCGGGTGTGAACTTCCGGCTTATACTCCTGTCCTGCACGGCAACCCTCGTGTCCGCGCTCGCCACGATGCTCTTCGCAAGTCCTTCTTACGCCGAAGTTGGAGCCTACGAGACCGAGCAGGTGAGCTGGCGTAGCGGCGACGCTGAAATCTCCGGAACCCTTCTGACTCCTGAGGGCGAAGGCCCACATCCGGCGGTGGTGCTCGTACACGGTTCCGGTCCCGTCACACGTTCTTCGCTCATGACGCAGCCTGAGATTCAGGGTGAGGGCATCGCGGAGTCGTTTGCCGGAGCGGGCATCACCACGCTCGTCTACGATAAACGTGGCTCTGGTGAGTCAACGGGCGGGGGCGACTACACCTACGATGAGCTGGCGCGGGACGCGCTGGGCGGCGTGCGGCTGCTGCGCGGGAGGGACGACGTGGACCCGGACGAGGTCGGACTATGGGGCATCAGTGAGGGAGGTTGGATCGTCCCTCTCGCGGCTTCCCGCTCGGACGATGTCGCTTTCGCCGTCGTCGTCTCGGCATCCGGCTACCCGCCAGCCAGCCAGGAGTTGTGGGCGATCCGGAACAACCTCGACTACTCCCACGCCCCGAAGAGCCTGATGGATGCTACCACCAAAGCCTGGAAGGTCGTCTATGGGGCGTCGGCCCTCCCGGTACCCGAGTCCGCGCGGCGGGCGTTGGGCAACCTGCACTTCGATCCTGTGCAGTACTGGAGGCACGTAGATCAACCCGTGCTCGCTGTGTACGGAGCACAAGATAAGGCCGTGCCCCCTTCACGGAGCGCGGTCATCTTGGAGCAGACCCTTTCCGATGGCGGGAACCAGGATCACCGTATTCTCACCTTCACCGATACCAGCCACTCCATTCTGATCTCCAGTAACGGCTTCGACTATCCACCGGGCAAACTGCGCTACACGCCGGGTTATCTGGCGGCGATGTCAGGCTGGGTTCTGGCCGAGACGGACAACGGTGGTCCCGGCATATCCGAGTCCGTACTGACAGAAACGTCGGGGCAGACGCCAGCCTCCGGGCCTCCACTAATAGACCCAGACGAAGTTCCCTTCTACGGCAGCGCCGGGATACAGGTAATCCTCATCATCGTATTCGTGGTGGTCTTCGCCTGCGCGGTGGCGATTGGAGCAGTCTCGATGTTACGGAGACGTCGGCGAGAGTTCTTACGGACGCCAGGTGCGGAAAGCTGGGTAGGCCCGCTGACAACGGCGGTATGTGTTCTGGATCTGACGGTGCTGATCGGCTTCCTCGCCTTCATTTCCGAGGTCATAGGCGTAGAGGTACTCGGCCCTCCCCACTCTGGACCGCGTTGCAGGCGCTCGGGACGTTGTCGGTCGTGCTCACCGCAGTGTTTCTGGCCGCGATGGTCACCGCGATCTACCAGGGTACCAGCATGACGCTCCCCGGAAGAACCGCGCGTCTGCTCGTCGTCGCAAGCGCGATTCTCTTCGTCCTGTTCCTGCTGTATTGGGACCTCGTGTTCCTCGGTTCCTGACGCATACCGACGGAACTATCTCCTCACATATCCTCTGACGGACTTGCCTGTACTTCCGTACAGCCCGAAAACCGTCCTCGCGCACGATGTCATCGGTCCTTCGCGAGCGCATAATCTGTGTACGAAAAGACGCGGAAGGAGCACGGAGTGAACGAAGAATTGCTTGAGGAGATAGAGCGGGAGATCCTGAGTTGGCCCGGCGTCAGCAGGGAGGAGATGAGCGGCGGATCTGGGCGAGGCGGGTTTCGAGTTCCACCGGCCACCGTATACAGGTTCGGGCGTCGGCATCTCGGACACATCCACGTCACAGGCGTGGCGGACATTACGTTTCCGAGGAAGATCCACGACGAGATCG
>JACCTS010000206.1 GCA_013812245.1 Rubrobacter sp. | reverse complement strand
CCTAGAAGAGTGACTAGAAGCCATCTCACAAACACTTTCTGAGCAGTATGATGATGCACCCGAGCTGCGCCATGCCCAGAAAGTTCTCGTCCTTGTACTCGTAGCGAACCACCAGCCTCCTGAAGTTTTGAAGCCAGGCAAATAGCCTCTCTCTATGTTCCATCTCCTCTTGTAGCGTCGGAGCTTGCGCCCGTCCTGGGTCTTTTCCTTCTTTCGGTTTCTTCTGTGAGGAGCGATCATCTCGATGCCTTGCCCCTTGAGCGTCTCATCAAGGGGGTCTGAGTCGTAAGCCTTGTCTCCGATAAGACGCTTGGGCTTCTCCTTCAGAAAGCCACTTGCCAGAGTCGCCTCAACAAGGGAGACTTCGTGTGGTGAAGCACTCTCTGTGTGGAGGGCGAGAGGAATAGAAGAGCCGTCTGAAAACGCCATGATCTTCGTACCCTTGCCCCGCTTGGTCTTTCCAACACACGCCCCCCTTTTTTGGCTATAACGAACGTGGCGTCTATGTAGCACTCCGAGAGGTCTATCTCCCCACGCTCTTTGAGATCTTCGGCTAGAGCTTCGAGTACAGCCCCGAGAACCCCTTCCTCGATCCACCTCTGAAAGCGGCGGTGGCAGGTCTGGTAGGGTGGGTAGCGTTCCGACAGATCCTTCCAGGGCGCTCCGGTGCGAAGTATCCACAAGATGCCGTTTAGAACATCGCGTGGGTCTCGCGTGGGTCTCGCCAGGGTCTGCCCCGGCCATCTTCTCTGCGAGGGGAATCCGGGATGAGTGGCTCCAACACTTCCCACTGCTCGTCGGTGAGGTCCATGCTCTGCTTCTCCTGCTAAAGGGATGCGCAACAGAGCCACTATATCCTCACTCTCGTATTTATGAGATAGCTTCTAGATAACCCAAGTTGCCCCCTATCACGGTAAACAATATCCTCCCGATCCGAAGGCCGCCTAAAACCTTCTCTGGATCGGGAGGAGGAGTTGGACGATATCATAACCACCATCTACTGCTTGTGCGAGGACTTCTTGAAGGTCATGCACTACCGCGACGACCCACAAGCCAGGATGACGACAGCCGAGATCATGACCGTCCCTGTGGTAGCCGCCGCCTTCTTCGGAGGCAACAGAGGCAACATCGACAAGACTCGCCGCTTCCTCCACGAATACGCCTACATGCCAAAGATGGTGAGCAAGGGTCGGCTCAACCGCCGTTTGCACGCCATCGACCTCGTGCTCTAGGAGGGGCTCTTCGCGCTCTTGGCCGAACTCTTCAAGCGGCGAAATCCCTTCGGGACGAACATACGTGGTGGACTCCCTGCCCATACCGGTGTGCGACAACATCCGCATCCGCCGCTGTAGGCTCTATCCTCCGAAAGAAAGCGGCGGAGCGTTTCGTGGCTACGTCGCGAGCAAGCGGCGCTACTTCTACGGCTTACGGGTGCATCTGGTGGTGAGCGCGTCCGGGGAGCCGGTGGAGTTCGCCTTGGAGGCGGGCTCGGAAGCCGACGTTAGGGTGTTCAAGAACCTCGGGTTAGACTTGCCCGAAGGCTCGAGCAGATCCTCGCCGACAAAGCCTACACCGACTACGACTACGAGGATCTGCTCGAAGAGGCGGGGGCCTGCACCTAAAAGCCCAGCGCAAGAAGAACTCCAAGCGGCCGATGCCCCCGTCGTGGGAGGAGTTCTTGGGTAAGCCCGTCCGCCAGTACATCGAGACGGTCTTCAGCAGGTTGAGCGGCTTGTTTGCCGAGAAGATCCACGCGGTGACGCCCAGGGGTTTCGAGCTGAAGATCGTCTGCTTCCTGTTGGCCTTCTCCATTCAATGTTTGTAGGGGACAACTTGGGTTACTATGAATCTCTGCCTCGTTCGGCCGGTCGTTCCCCAGTCGTGATACTGCGTATGCGGGCGAGTTCCACCTTCGGCTCGCGGTCGTAGGTAAGGAGGCCGTTGACCTCCTGCTCCACGTCCGTTAGCTGCGTGTAGCAGAAGCCCTGCACAGGCTCGCAGGCGAGCAGGGCATCAATCAAAGATTCGTAGCGGTTCAGGAACTCTCCGGCGTCCGTGACGGTGGAGTAGCCCCAGTCCTTTCCCTCGCCGCCGGCAAAGGCGACGCCGCCGAACTCGGTAACGAGGACCGGCTCTTCCCGGTAACCGTGTCCAGGAACGTATGCCGGACGGTTCGCGGGCGTGGCGGCCACGGAAGACTCGACGGTGGCGTAGCTCGCGGCGAGATCCTCAGGGCCACCGTAGTTATGCAGGGCGAGGAGATCCGTCCTCGCGTGCTCCCAGCCGTCGTTGGAGACGACGGGGCGGGTGCGGTCGAGCGAGCGGGTGAGGTGATAGAGGGCGAGGAGGTGCTCGCGCTGGGCCGGGTCCGTGGCGAGGTCCGGGACGCCCCAGCTCTCGTTCATCGGCACCCACGCCACGACGCACGGGTGGTTGTAGTCGCGCCGGACGGCCTCCTGCCACTCGGCGGTGATGCGGCGGACGTAGTCGCGGGAGTAGGTGTAGGCGTTCGCCATCTCGCCCCACACAAGGAAACCGAGCTGGTCCGCCCAGTACAGCCACCGCGGGTCCTCCACCTTCTGGTGCTTGCGCGCCCCGTTGAAGCCCATCTCCCTGGCAAGCTCGATGTCCCGCTTCAGGTCGTCGTCGGTAGGGGCGGTCAGGACGCCGCCGGGCCAGTAACCCTGGTCGAGGACGAGCCGCTGATAGAGAGGGCGTCCGTTCAGGTAGACCTTGTCGTCCTTCACCTCCACCTTGCGCATCCCGAAGTAGCTCTCTATGGAGTCCAGGACCGTGCCGTTGTTGTCCAGAAGCTCCAACCGCAGGTCGTAGAGATTCGGCTCCCCGGGGCTCCAGAGGGCGAGGCCGGTCCACTCTCCGATATGCGGGGTATCGGGCGGCTCGCCGCGCGCGGCCAGCGGCAGGCGGCGCTCCACTACCGAAGAGCGCACGGACATACGGTCATCGAGCACCAGCACGCCGTCCAGTTTCACGGTGAGGCGTAGCGAGAGGCCGGGCTCGAAACCCTCGATCCCAGTCTCCACGTCCACGGAGGCCGAGTCCACGTCCGGGGTGAGTTGCAGAGAGCAGATCCTGCGCCGGTTCACCGGCTCAAGCCACACCGTTTGCCAGATGCCGGTAGTGCGGGTGTAGAAGATGCCCTCGGACTCTTCCTTCCAGTACTGCTTGCCGCGGGGGATCATGGTGTCCCGCGAAGGGTCCTCCGCCCTGACCACGAGCGTGTTCTCCGCTACCTGTAGAGCGTACGTAACGTCGGCGGAGAACGGTGTATGTCCGCCCTCGTGCTCCGCAACCTTTACGCCGTTTACCCACACCGTAGCCCTGTAGTCCACGGCCCCGAAGTGCAGCAGCAAGCGCTCTTCTTCCGAGAGGTCATGCTCAAAAGCCCGCGCGTACCAGACCACGTCGTGGAAGGCCGTGTCCCCGATGCCGGATAGCTTCGCCTGGTAGCAGAACGGGACGGCGATGCGCCGGTCAAACGGGTCTCCATACCGAAGACCCCCGGCCGCCATGTTCTGCCAGTCTGCCGCCAGGCCCACGTCCTCGTCATCGAAGGCGAAAGCCCACTCACCGTTGAGGTTGGTCCAGCGTTCGCGGCGGAGTTGGGGGCGGGGATACTCGGGATGCGGCAGATTCTCGCTCATCCCGGCTCTTTCTCGCGATACAGCAGGCGGGCGATATCTTCTGCGAAGACGGCTTCGGAGTCGTCCTGGGGAGAGTAGCCGATGACCCGCCAGGCGTTGGTGATGCTCCAGAACTTGCGGGCGTTATCGGAGACGCCGTAGAAGATGTGGAAAGGGACGCCGTGTTCGTCTTCGATATCCGGTGTCTCGATGGATCTGCAGAATAGTTGCCGCATGTCGCGCTCGCTGATGTAGCCGGCGAGATCGCGGACGTAGCGTTCCGGCGGCTCGTCCACGAAGTCATCGGCGTCGATCTGGCGCGGGACGACTATCCGGATTTGGACCACCTCCAGCTTGTGCCCCAACGACCCGCAGGCGTACAGGAACCCGAGCGGCTCCCAGGCGGCCTTCGCCCAGCCGTAGAAGCTGTCCGGGCGCGGGTAATCCTCGGGATCTACGCGATCCTTGAGCCCCGCATAGTACGGTTGCTCGTACCATTTGGCGGCCTGGTTGGTGCTCGCCGCGACCACGCGGCGCACCCCGTGCTCCATCGAGAGCCGGTACACGCGCTGCATCATGTCTAGGTTGCGCCGCTCACCCTCGTAGTTGGATTGGAGATCTTCCGCCTCCGGCTTGAAGTGGCCGCAGTGGACCACGACCTCGGCCCACTCGAAGAGAGGTTCGAGGTCCGCATCGTCGGCACCGTGGAGGTCTATTACTTCAACCCCTTCGATGTGTTGCCCGGAGCCATCCTCCTCGCGGATGTCGAGGAGCCTGAGATCGTAGCGTTCCCGAAACGCGGGCAGCAACTGGCCGGCTATGTAGCCGGTGGCGCCCGTCAGCAGGATCTTGGGCTTCGATGTTTCAGCCATGCGCTGCTCCTACCACAGGTGGTGGACCTCCGGCCGGATGGCAGCGTCGTAGACTTCGCTGGCGCGGGACATGGCTTCATCAGAGAGTTCGGGCATGTCAGCGGCGGCTATGTTGTCCTCGGCCTGATCCGGACGTTTGGCGCCAGGAATGGCGCAGGAGACGGCTGGGTGCGTCAGGATCCAACGCAGGGCGAACTGCGCCAGCGTGTAGCCTTCGGGGACAAGCTCTTTCAACTCCTCCGCAGCCTCGATGCCCCGCTCGAACGGAACGCCGGAGAAGGTCTCGCCCCTATCGAAGGCCGCGCCCTCGCGGTTGAAGTTGCGGTGGTCGTTCTCGGGGAAGTCCCTATCGGGGCTCATCTTGCCGGAAAGGAGGCCGCTGGCGAGCGGGACGCGGGCGAGGACGCCGATGTCTCTCTCTTCGGCGAGCGGGAAAAACTCCACGGCGGGCTTCTGCCGGAAGATGTTGAAGATGATCTGGACGGTGGAGACGCCCGGATACTCCAGCGCCATCCGCGCCTCCTCGACCTTCTCCACGCTGACGCCGTAATGCTTCACCTTTCCGGCCTCCACGAGCCGGTCCAGCGCCTCGAAGGTCTCGTCCTGGCGGTACGCCTCCGTCGGCGGGCAGTGGAGCTGAAGCAGGTCGAGTGCCTCTACGCCCAGGTTCTCCAGGCTCCGCTCCACGAACGCGGAGATATTCTCGTGGTTGTACCCCTCGGCCGTGTGCGGGTCGAGACGGCGGCCGGCTTTGGTGGCGACGAAGATCTCGTCGTTCGGCCGGTCTTTGAGCAGCCGTCCGATGAGCTTCTCGCTGCGGCCGTCGCCATACACGTCCGCCGTGTCGAGGAAGTTCACGCCGAGGTCCACGGCGCGATTGAGCGTGGCGTAGGAATCCTCGTCGCTCACCTCCCCCCACTCGCTTCCGAGAGCCCAGGTGCCGAGGCTGATCTCCGAGACCCGCATCCCGGTCCCTCCAAGATCACGGTAGTTCATAGTAGTTCCTCCCTAGTCTTCAAGGCCATTGCGACTGATGACACCAGCGTACCAGCGGGCGCTCGTCTTCGGAATGCGCCGCTGGGTGGGGTAGTCCACGAACACGATGCCGAACCGCTTGGAGTAACCCTCGGCCCACTCGAAGTTGTCCAGGAGCGACCAGACCATGTACCCGCGCAGGTCCACTCCCCGTTCCATCACCTCGAACACCGCCCGGAAGTGGGAGTCGAAATACGACACGCGCTCCTCGTCGTTCACGTTGCCCTCGGGGTCCACGTAGTCATATACGGCGCGGCCGTTTTCGGTGACGTAGATGGGGATGTCCGTGTACTCCTCCTTGATCCGCAAGAGCACCTCCGCAAGCCCGTCCGGCTCAACGGGCCAGCCCATCGCGGTCTTCTCCGCCGCGTGCGGCACGATGGGCCGGGCCGCGAGGTCGGAGAAGGGCACCTGAGAGAGGGTCTCGTCCGGGGCGTCGCGGATGTGGTGGCGGAAGTAGTAGTTGA
>JACCTS010000195.1 GCA_013812245.1 Rubrobacter sp. | reverse complement strand
CTTCCAGTTTCTCCGCCGGGATGGCGACGATCCGGGACGGCTCCTCGTCGGCGTTCTCGATGGTCGCGAGCCCGAAGGCGACCTTGCCACTCTCGACGGCGACGCGCGCGGCGTCCGGGATGGTGCGGTGGATCTTCTCCCACCCCTGCGAGTGAATGGAGTACGCGCCCCGCTGCTTGCCGAGGCCAATGGCGAGCATCTTGGTCGGCCCGCTCTCGACCGTCCCCCTGAAAGCCGTATGCGGTTTGATCCTGTTTACCACCACGACCGAGTCCGCCTCGTAGGCGTTCCGGTCCATGTACACGGGCGCTCCAGCGGGCGTCTCCCCGATCCTCACCGCCTCCATCGTCGCCCTGACGGGACAGCCCATCCGCTCCTCGCTCACCCCGAGATGCCTGAGTACTTCCGCCTGACCCTCTGCGGTAGAGGCGCCGTGACTCCCCATCGCAGGGACGATGAAAGGCTCAGCCCCGGCCTCCTTCAGCGCCTCGACGAGCGCCGCGACGACCTCACCGATCTTCGCCACACCCCTGCTCCCGACCCCGATGGCGACCGAGCCGGTGGGCAGATCTACTTCTTTTAGCGCCTCTCGAACGCTCTCCCTGATATCCGGGATGGCATCAGGGCCTTCCACGCGCTGCTCGACGAGGGCCACTTTCGGCAGCTCGACCTCCCTGAGCAACTCTTCGATCTCTTCGCGAACCGGCTTCTCCGTCTGCACGCTACACCTCCGGGATCTTCGCTTTCGCTAATCAGCCGAGCTTCCCCGCTGAAATCGCGGCAACCCGTCTTCCACGCTCTCCCAGCCGACCTTGTCCTCCATCCACACGTGGTACTCGGGCGGGAACTCGTCCGTCCGGTCCAGGCTCGCCGTGGTCACGTCCACCGAGTCCGGGTCCTCGTCGTGCCGGTAGGTCAGCGACGTTCCGCACCCGCCACAAAAGGTCCGGGTGACCCCTGGCGATGAACGGTACTCCACCGGCTCGCCGAAGACGAAAGAGAAGTCCCCGGACGACACGGTGAGCCAGGCTACGGACTGGGCGCCAGCCGCCCGGCGGCAGGAGACGCAGTGGCAGACGAACGACGATTGGGGAGCCGCGGTTATCCTGTACCGCACCCCACCGCAGAAGCATCCGCCATCGTAGCCTGCGTCGCCCATCCAGCTCCCGGCCCGCCTTCCGTACCCGACACCATTCTAACAACGCGCCGTAGAGCCCCGCTCTACCCGGTTGCTATACTGGCGGTGTCGTCCGATGTGGGAGGGATGCAAGCGATGAGGGTGGCCCTTTTCGTGCCGTGCTACGTTGACCTCATAAACCCGGAAGTCGGCGTCGGCGTGGTGCGCGTCCTGCGCAAGCTCGGCGTCGAGGTAGTCTACCCCGAGGGGCAGACATGTTGCGGCCAGCCGGCATTCAACTCCGGGTTCTTCGACGAAGCCCGCGGCGTCGCCCGTCATTTCATGGACGTGTTCGAGAAGGAACGGTGGGACTACATAGTCTGCCCGTCCGGCTCCTGCGCCACGATGGTCTCCCACTACTACTCCTTTATCTTCAAGGACCTGCCCGAGGACCGGGAACGCTCGGAGAGCCTGGCCCACCACGTGCGGGAGTTCTCGGACTTCCTGGTCAACGTGCTCGGCGTCACGGACCTCGGGGCGCGGCACGAAGGAAGGGCGGTCTTCCACACGGGATGCCACCAGCGAAGAGAGCTCGGCGTCCTGAACGAGCCGCGGGAGTTATTGCGGAACGTTTCGGGCCTCGATCTCCTTGACTGGGAGAACGAGGAACTGTGCTGCGGGTTCGGCGGAACCTTCTCCATTAAGATGCCCGACGTTTCGACGGCGATGGCCGACGAGAAGATAGCGGCGCTCGAAAAAAGCGGGGCGGATACCCTCGTCTCTTGCGACTCCAGTTGCCTGATGCACCTCTCCGGCCGTCTCAAACGCACCAGCCATGACACCCGCGTTCTGCACCTCGCCCAGATCCTCGACCCTGAAAAGGACGGTTAGACGATGACCACCAGCAAGCCCGCCCGCCGGCAGGATACCGAAGACCGGCGGCGGGAGGGGATCACCGGCAACGTCGAGGGCTTCAACCGGCGGAGCCGCAAGGCCATCGGGGACCGGCAACTCCACGATGCCGTAGCCCTAGCCTCGAAGAACCTCATCGAGGGCCGCAACAAGGTCCTCGGGGCCCTGCCTGACGCGCCGGAGCTGCGGGAGCGGGCATACCGCATCAAACAGGAGACGATGGCCAACCTGGACCGCTACCTGGAGCAGATGGCCGGCGCCGTCGAGGCCAGGGGCGGCAACGTGTTCTTCGCCAGCGACGGCGAGGACGCCATCCGCTACGTAGCAGACCTCGTCCGGCGCAAGGGCGCGAAGATCATCACCAAATCCAAGAGCATGGCGACCGAGGAGATAGAGCTGAACCGGCGGCTGGAAGAGGACCACGCCGACCTCGGACTGGAGATCGTGGAGACGGACCTGGGCGAGTGGATCGCCCAGCTAGCCGGCGAGACGCCTTCGCACATAGTCGGTCCCATCCTCCACATGAGCCGCCAGCGGGTCGCCGACATCCTCTCCGACGTCGCGGGCGAGAAGCTGCCCCCCAACGTCGAGGAGCTGACGAAGTTCGCCCGCAAGCGCCTGCGGGAGAAGTTCCTCGCCGCCGACATCGGCATGACCGGGGCCAACTTCGGCGTCGCCGAGACCGGGACCATCTGCACCGTCACCAACGAGGGCAACGCCCGGCTCGTCACCAGCGTCCCGCCGGTACACGTCGTAGTGATGGGCATAGAGAAGCTCGTCCCCCGTTTCGAGGATCTCTCGACGTTCGTTCAGCTTCTTGCCCGCAGCGGAACGGGACAGAAGGTCACCGTCTACACCAACTTCATCACCGGGCCGCGCGCCGAAGGAGAGCTCGACGGGGCGGAGGAGCTGCA
>JACCTS010000177.1 GCA_013812245.1 Rubrobacter sp. | reverse complement strand
GAGAGGTACGCGGAGCGGGGAGGGATACCGGCCAACGTCTGTTTTCACACAGGCCCCAGCCGCTCGGGGGACATCGAGATGACGCTCGCCATCGGGGTACACGGCCCCGGCGACGTGCACGTGGTGCTGGTGGGTTAGGGTGGCGAACGCAAACCCCCTGAAGGAAGCGTGGGCCGCAGGCCGGACGGTGTTCGGGTTGTGGGCGACGATGCCGGATTCGTTCGGGGCCGAGATGCTGGCGCGGACCGGCGTGGACTACGTGTGCGTGGACCAGCAGCACGGGGTTATCGGCTACGACTCGATGGTACCCATGCTGCAGGCGATAGAAGCCGGAGGGGCCACGCCGATAACGCGCGTGCTCTCAGGCGACCCGTACCGCATCATGAAGGCCCTCGACGCCGGGGCTTGGGGTGTGATCGTACCGATGATAGAGTCCGCCGAAGACGCCGCCCGCGCCGTGGCCGCCTGCCGCTACCCGCCGCGCGGCATCCGCTCCTTCGGGCCGGTGCGGGCGTCCGCCGTAATCGGCTCGGCGGACCCGGAAGACCTGGATCGGGAGGCGCTTTGCCTGGTCATGGTCGAGACACGGGAAGGACTGGAAAGGGTCGCGGAGATCTCCGCGACCCCCGGCGTGGACGGCATCTACATAGGCCCGGCGGATCTGGCGGTCTCCCTGGGGCTTCAGCCTTCGCTCGAAATACAGGAAGGCGAGCACGCCGAAGCCATGAGCCGGATACAGGAAGCCTGCAAGGAGCGGGGCATCGCAGCGGGCATACACTCCCCCGACGGCGGGTGGGCGAAAAAGCACGCCGAGGACGGGTTCGACATGGTGACCGTGGCGACGGACGCGGCCCTTCTTGCAGACTCCGCAGGCCGGGAGGTGGGCCTCGCTCGCGCCGAGCGCACCGAAGCCGACCCTGACCAGGGATATTCGTGAAACATCGGGTGACCAAGGACCTTACTGGTACCTACCGTAGAGCTTGGTGAGGGGCGTGGCGGTCACGCCGTGGACCATCACGGAGGCGCATATGATGAGGCTGCCGACCACCCACACCTCCTCTATGCCCGTCTCCCTCAGCGAGAAGGCGGCGTAGTAGAGTGCGGCGGCTCCCACGGGACCGAACCACCCCAAAAAGAGGACGTCGTATCCCTTACGCAGCGGCCCCAGCAGCGGACGCAGCGTCAGCACCGCAGGCAGTCGTCGCAACAGGAGTACCGCCACCCCGAGGAGCAGCCCGCTCCACCCCAGCCCGATCCATCCCTCCCACGGTATCGCCATGCCCAGCAGCACGAAGATCGGCAGGTCGAAGAAGCGTGATATCGCTTCCTGGATCTCCTCCTGGCTCTCCTTGGCGTCGCTGCTGCCGGCGAAGTTGAAGACGATCCCCGCAACGAACGCCGCCAGAACACCGTTGAGGTGGAGCAGCTCGGTAACGCCAAGCACGGTCAGGGACAAGGCGAGGCTGATCGTGAGCAGCGACGTGCGCTCCATGGTCTCTTTCCTCTCTGCCCACCTCAGTGTCTTGCCCGCCAGATAGCCCATGACGGCTGCCAGCACTGCGCCCGCCGCGATCTCCAGGAGGACCGTGTGGGTCAGCCAGTGCGAGAGCGCTTCTCCCGGCGGCTCCGTCAGCACGAGCACGGGCAACACGACAAAGGGCAGCGCGAGCCCGTCATTGAAGCCGGACTCGGCAGAGATGGCGTGTCTGAGGGATGCTGGCAGGTTCCGCTCGGCCACGCCGCCAGCGACTATAGAGCTCGCGACCACGGGGTCGGTGGGGGTGACTATCGCCCCGATGAGTACGGATACCCAGAAGGGCAGGCCCAGGATCAGGTACACCAAGAGCCCGGAGGCGAGCCACATGAGCGGCATCACGATACCGAGCAGGACGACGAGCAGCCGCCAGTTGCTGCTCGTGTAACCTACGGGCAGGCGCAGGGCCACCCCCACGAGGGCGACCCCGAGCGTGACGAGCGCCGCCTCTTCAAGGATCACCGTCTGGTTGCCCAGGTCGGCAAGGTCGAGCAGGCCGAACACCGCTGGGCCGAGCAACACGCCCGCGAGCAGCGCGATCAGGGGTTCGGATACGAAGGTACGCTCCTTGAGAAGTCCACCGAGCATGCCCAGTATCAGGAGCAAACCCCCGACAGCCGCCAGGGACACGTACAGCTCGCTCAAGAAAAATCCTCCGTTGCACCATCGTCTTGCATGGACAGGAGGATCTTAACATCAGGGGTACGGGCAACCCGTCGAGACGACGGTGAAGGAGGCCGCGACTCGCGAGTAGCGAGCGGAAGTCTGGCATCTCCGGGGCGTTGCCTCGACATACCGCCTGGCCGCTCAAGCCTGAGTGCCGCGGCGAGGTGCCACGGCACGCGCGTACGCCCACGTGATAGCTCCCGATCATCTTCCTTCTACAAGCTCCCGATCATCTTCCTTCTACATCCTCAGCTAGAGAGGCATGGGAGATCTACTACTGAGGGCTTCGCGCGTCCGCCTGAGAAGCCCGAGACAACCTTTGTCGTCCCACGGCGCGGTGGTATTTACGCTGGTGGGGTGCCATCGTCTGGACGTACCTAGAGCAACCGGAGCAGTAGACTATCGTCTTCAGAGCGCAGAAGATGGTCAGGACCGAAAGGATGGCCAGACAGAGTCACTTAACCTCCCGGATGCGTACCCGCGGAAGCGCCGAATGGCCTTGCCGAACACTGTTGAGCCGTCTAGGTTCCGCTGCTAGAATCGGTACGCCTTCACCGCCGCAGCTACAGAGCTTCAGGGTGGTGGCCTTCGCCTTCCTGACCCCCTTCTTCTTCCTCAAGGGCGGGATGAACATCTCGGTCCCGGCGGTGGTCGCCAACATCGGGCTGGTCGCGCTGCTCCTGGGGGTCAAGCTCCTGCCCAAGATCGCGGGCGTATACCCGCTGGCACGCCGCTACGTCCCCCGCGACACCTGGTACACGACGCTCCTGATGAGCACGGGCCTCACCTTCGGCACCATCTCCTCCCTCTACGGCCTCAACGCCGGCATCATCGACCGGACGCAGTTCTCGGTGCTCGTCACCGTGGTCGTGCTCACGGCGATCCTCCCGACGCTAGTGGCCCAGCGATGGTTCTCGCCCTGCGAAGAGGTGGACTGATGGGTCCCGAGGATGAGGCGTATCTGGGGTTGTTCATCTTTGCGTGTCTCTGGGCTGCCGTGAGCACCGTGGGCTTCATATTCGTGGTTACGAGCACGCACGAGGAGAAATCTCGGGTGGCGGCCTGGTTGTGGCTGGCCTCCTTCTCGGCCTCCGCGCTGGTCGCGGCCTACTACTTCTGGAGGTTGCCATGAGCGCGCCGGGCTCCTCCGAAGCGGCGCGCCTACTGGTGCGCCGGGGGCTGCTGCTGGAGTACCTCACCATCGCGTGGAGCGTGCTCTCCGCCACCATTGCAACCGCAGCGGGCCTAGCTTCGGGATCGATCGCGCTGTTCGCTTTCGGCCTGGACTCGATGATCGAGGTCTTCGTTGGTGCGGTCGTGGTGTGGCAGCTGCGGGGCCACACCGGCGGGCGAGACCGCCTCGCCCTACGGCTCATCGGCGTGGCTTTCTTGTTCTTGGCCGCCTACGTGGGCATCGAGGCGATCCTGTTCCTGTTCGCCCGAGCCCGCCCCGAAGGCTCGCTCGTCGGTATCGTCCTCACCGCTGGGGCGCTGATCGTCATGGCCATCCTGGGCCTCGCCAAGAGGCGAACCGGCTCTCTCCTCGGCAACCCAGTGTTGGTGACCGAGGCGAAAGTGACCCTCATAGACGCGGGGTTGGCGGCCACGTTGCTCGCCGGCTTGCTGCTCAACGCCACCCTGGGGTGGTGGTGGGCGGACCCGCTGGCCGCACTCGGCTTGTGCATACTAGCGGCCAAGGAGGGAGCGGAAGCTGTGCGGGGCAAGTAAACTTCCGAGAACCCGTACAGGCCGCTAGTATGCTGCTCTACATCCACATCCAAACTGCTGGAGAAGCTTTCCCGTTGTGCTCCATACGGCTATCGGGACGCGGCTTCCCCGCTACAGCAACCCCAGCAGGTAGGCTACGGTGACTAGCCCGCAGAAGATCGTCAGGCCGAAGAGGATGCGCAGCCAGAATTCTTTAAGCACGCTGGCTGCGCTCCCTCCTCAAGCGTTCGCCTCAGCTAGATTCCAAATGCCGCCGGCCCCTGGGCCACCAGCAAGTAGGCCACGTACAGCGACGGGAGGACGTAGAACGCGGCGACGAAGACTATCACCCACGATCGCCAGCCCTTGAGCTTGGCGAACTCCGGCAGGTGCCGGCGGTTGAGCAGGTTGAGCAGCGTCGAGTACAAGGCCATGACGAAAAAGCCTCCCGTCGAGGATATCACCAGCAGTACGATCGGCTCGATGCCCGTCCACAGGAGTATGGAGCCGCCGATAACAATGATCCACACGACTGTGGCGTAGAGCTTGCTCTCGCTCCAGAACTCGCTGTCCTTCAGGAAGGTCACCTTGAGCGAGTCGCCCGTGATGCGGCCCACGTAGTCCACGATGCCTATGTTGGTCGAGAAGAGCATGACGAAGCCGGCGACGAGGAAGAACTCCTGGAACCACGGCGCTATGCGCTCACCGAGGGCTGCGCCCCAGTCCTCTACGAACTCCAGGTCCGTCCCGATGTTCTCCTGGATGCCTATGCTCGAGAAGACCAGCACGCAGAGGGAGACGAGCAACAACGCTCCGATAAACCAGAAGGTCAGGAGGTGCTCCTGGTTCGCTACCTTCCACCATCCCCTGAAGCGACGTCGGTTCTCCTCGGTGTCCGGCGGCACGTACCCCAGAGACGGTGCGGCCACCTCCTCGCCGGTTATGGGGGAGACGATGTTGGGGATGTGGATGCCCATGCCCATCCCTTTGTCCCGAACGTAGTTGCTCTGGCAAAGGTTGTTGGCCCCGCCCGCGCCCGCGAAGGCTAGCGCCCCCAGGAGGGAGGCGGCCCCGATCTCCTCCCAGTAGGTGGGGAGGTTGGCGAGGCCCTGGGGAGCCTTGGTGACGACGCCTCCCCAGGCCGACAGATCGGTGGCTATGATTATCGCCAACGCGATGAAGACCAGGATGATGACCACCAGCACGGCCTGGACCTTCTCGAGTACCTGGTAGACCACTGGAGAGAGGGTCACCGCCAGGGCGATGGAGATGAGGAATATCGTGGC
>JACCTS010000176.1 GCA_013812245.1 Rubrobacter sp. | reverse complement strand
CCCACATCTTCGACCGCCGATTGAGCCCCGGAGCCAACATCCTCCACGGCCTCACCGGTGCTCTCCACCGCCTCGCCAGCGCCGGACCCCACGTCTTCCACGGCTTCGCCCGTGCTCTCGACGGCTTCTCCGGCACCTTCGCCAACGTCTTCGACCGCCGAGCCAGCGCCAGATCCAACATCCTCCACGGCGGAACCCGCGCCTCCGCCCACGTCTTCGACGGCGGAGCCCGCGCCCGAGCCGATATCCGCGACCGCCTGGTTGGCCCCTTCACCCACCAGGTCGCCCGTGCCCGAGCCAATATCTTCCACCGCGGAGCCTGCGCCCTCGCCCACGTCTTCCACCGCTGATCCGGCCCCTGCTCCGACATCCTCGACCGCGGAGCCGGCGCCTTCGCCCACGTCTTCGACAGCGGAACCTGTGCCCGAGCCGATGTCGGCGACAGCCTGATTGGCTCCCTCGCCCACCAGGTCGCCCGTGCCCGAACCGATGTCCGCGACCGCCTGGTTGGCCCCTTCGCCCACAAGATCTCCGGCCCCGGAGCCGATGTCCTCCACGGCGGAGTTGAGTCCTTCGCCCACCAACTCGCCAGCGCCTTCGCCCACGTCTTCCAGCGCCGATCCGGCGCCGCTGCCTACGTCCTCGACCGCAGAGCCGACGCTCTCGACGAGCTTCTCCACGATCTGAGGGTTGCGGTCTATGGTCGTGAGGACCCTGTCTATGATGGCGGTCACGTTATCGAGCCGCACCTTGAGGAGCGCCTGTGCCTCCACACCCTGGATGACCAGCTTGACCCTGCCCAGATAGACGTCCACACCGACCGACAACTCCACCAGGTCGAGTACCTTCGCGTAGAGGTTGACCTTCGCCCGCAGGTCGTTGAGCTCGAAGTTGATCTCATCCACTTTTATGACCGGCACGTCGAGCAACACGTCCGGGAGCTTGCCGTTCATCACGGCGTCGTCATCGTCGTACTCTAACGTGTAGTCCGCATACTCTTTCTCCGGCATCGTCTGGCCGCCGGGGATGTTGTTCGCGAACCGGTACTCCTCGGCCTTCTGGACGGATGTGCGCGGGTCGTTCTTCCGAACAGGGGCGTTGTCCGCGATCTCCTGCTCCGTCAGGTTTTGCGAGTAACGGGTGTTCTCCTCGGTGTCGGGAGGTTCGGGCGCGCCGTTACCCTGCTGCGCGTTCTGCTGCTGGGTCTCCGCAGCTTGATTTGAGCTATCGGATGCCACCGTATTCTCCCCGTTCCCGTAACAAAAGCGCTTCTGTGCCCATTATCCCACATTGCGCGACTGTACAAACTATTACAGTGATCCAACCTCCGGTCCACCTCGTAGTAAGTTGGCTCCTCGGGAGGGACCAATCCGGCAACCCGGCGTCCTCAGACTTTCCGGCAAGCTTCTCCGAAGTTCAGGAGGTCCATAGTTTCTCTTCGATCTTCCTCCTTTAGCAGACTAATGCCGGCCACCGTCGGTTACGCGGGAACCACGAACGACAGTATTCAGTTGTTCGGCTGTCCGGCCGGAATGTAACGACCCGGCTTCTGTTCGCGTCTCGATAGGTAGGACGTACAGTGCGATAATTGCAACGGTCGGGACGAAAGTCGGGGCGTCCGAGATGGAGGTGCGATGGTTTACGGGGAACAGTTGGATCCGTTCGCGGAGTTGAAGCGAACCCATGAGGAGTACCGGGTTTACGATGCCCACTACGAGAGCCTCGGCAGGGCCGACGAGCTTTTCGTGGATGGCGACGACCGGCCGCTCTACATCGGCATCAAGGCAGGACTTCTGGAAGCGAGATCCGTCCTCGTGCCGCTAGAGATCATACGGGTGAACGACAAGCGCCGGGTCATCGAGATCTCCGGTGACGCGGATCAGGTCCGCCACGCCCCGAGCCTCGGCGACCGCGAAGAGATGACACCCGACCTCGAAGCCAGTATCCACAACTACTTCGGGTTGCCCAGCCCGCTAACCCATGAACGAGAGCACCGCGACATCTCCCCCGAACCCGTCGCCGAGGACAGGTTCGCCCCAAACGACAGGATAGATGTCGAGCCGGGAGAGAGGCAGGAAGCCCACGAGCGATTCGAGGAGACTCCCCCGAGGCATACAGGACGGGACGAAGAGCCCCCGGACTACCTCTCGGGGCGCAGCGAGCCCGAGACCCCGTCGAGGGGACCGGGGAAAGGATGGGCGCGGGGCACGGAGAAAATACCGTCCGAAGGTGAGGCTGAAAGACCGATCCGCGATCCCCGCACGGCGGGGGCGCGCCGGTTGAGAAGGTAGACCTGGTAGCGGCCCGCAAGGGCTTACCTACACGAACTTCCTGTACACCCCTATGTTGGTCGTATCGCGGACGCCGAGGGCTTCCTTGAGGTCGTTCAGGGTGGCGCCGCGCCGCAGCAACCCTATGGCGAAAGTGTGGCGCAGGGCCATCGGGTAGACGCGCCAGAGCCCGACCTGATCGCACCTCTTCCAGATCGCGCTTTGTAGTGCCTTCGAGGTCGCCACGGGCCGCGCGGCGCGTCCCACTATGAGTTCCGGCGTCTCGTCCCGGCGCATCTCCAGGTAAGCCCCAAGCGTCTCCACCGTCGCATCCGAGAGACGGCGCGCCCGCGGGGCGAGATGGGAGCCAGGCCCTCCGAGATGTACCTGGGCGGCGTCTAGATCGAGGTCGCTCTTGAGGAGGCCACGAATCTCCCCGACCGTCACTCCGGTGTCGAGCATAAGCCTTATTACAGCCGCGTCTCTGGCATCGTCGGGCCGGTTTATGGGGAAGGAAAGGAGTTGCTCGGCCTCCTCCTCTTCGAGGAAGGTGATCTGCTGGTCGAGGGGTTGGTGCATGGGTTCTATGGGATCGAAGTCCAGATCCACATCCGTGCTCGTCCTCGCCCAATCCAGGAAGCGCCTCACTGCAGCGTCCTTGCGGTAGACGGTGAACCGCTTGCGTTGCTCTTCAAGCAGGTGGTTGCGGAAGTCCATCACCGTGCCCACCCCGATTCCTTCGGCCTCAGCGATGCCCTTCCCGGCCAGGAAACGGGCGAACTCTTTAAGATCCGCTTCGTAGAACTCCGCCGTGCGCGGGCTGGTGTGCTCGTCGTCCGCCAGATGAGCGGAGAACTCCTCGATCAAGGCCGCTATCCTCATACCGACCATTCTACCGGGTCTCTCGCACCCGCTGTATAATCCTCCCGCGATGCTCAGAAGCCTCCGTGTGCTCGTTCCCCTGATCCTACTCCTCGTGCTCGCGCTCCTCGTGATACCGGTCTTTCCGCGCACCGAGACGGCATCAGTCGAAGTAGGGTCCACCGAACCCGGAGAGACCTCTCATCAAGATTCCCTACAAGAGAGGCAATCTTCTCAGCCGCGCACACTGCTCGGGGAGAATCTGTCGAGCGAGACCGAGAAAGCCGCGCGGCAGGCGGACTCCGCGACTAAGGTGAAGATATGGCTCACGGTGCCCAGGCTCGGTTTGAAGAACGTTGCGGTGCGGTCGGGGAGCACCCAGGCGGATCTGGACCGGGAAGGCATCCTCCGAATGGACGCTTCCGGCCTGCCGTGGGAGGAAGGGTCCAACACCTTCATCGCCGGCCACGCCCTCGGCTTCGAGTGGACCCGCGTCAAGTATGCGTTCCGGGATCTGGAGCAGATGAAGCCGGGCGATGAGATCTTCGTCCGCGACAGCGCCGGCAACAAGTACACCTTCCGCGTCTACGACCGCATGACCGTCCGCCCGGAGGACTACTGGGTCACCTACCCCGAGCCGGGACGGACCCTGATCTCACTCCAGAGCTGCGTCCCCATCCCCACCTTCGAGAACCGCCTCGTGGTACGCGGAGAGCTGGTCTCTTAGCGATCAGAGAATAGCTTGCTGGCTAGCTGCGGCGAACCTCATCTGGTGAGCACGGATAGAAGAAACAACACTCACCTCAGCACTGTGCGTCCACGGGCACGATCCGCCAGGGCTCCCCTTCCGGCCAGATCATCACACGTCCCGCCATCGTCTCATCTTCGACGAACATCACGACGGCGTCGACGATCTCCTCGGGCTGCAGCAGAATGGGTGGGACCAGCTTTTTCTCCTCGGGCGTCATCTCGGCGCGGCCACGACGGGAGGCCGGGGTATCCACCCAACCCGGACAGATGCAGTTGACGCGGACACCCAGTTGCTCTTGGAGGGTGGCCAGCGAGGCGGTGAGACGCACCACCCCCGCTTTGGCCGCGCCGTACTCGGGCTTGTCGTAGGGTTGAAAACCGATTCCGCCCATGGACGAGATGTTGACGATTGCGCCGCCTCCACACTTCTTCATGGCCCGCACACCGAAATGCACGCCGAGCATCACCCCACAAAGGTTGAGGGCGATGGCGCGTCCCCAACGTTCGGGCTCACCCTCCGGGAAGTATGGCTCCTCAACGCCGCCGGCATTGTTCACCAACACGTCCAGACCCCCGAACTCACTTTCGGCAAAGGCGACCATCTTCTCCACCTCGCCTTCGGAAGCCACGTCAGCGAAGACGAAAGCCGCACTACCTCCTTCGGATCGGATCTCACCAACGACGCTGTCGGCGGCGTCTTCGTCTACGTCGGCAACTACGACGGCCGCTCCCTCACGGGCCATCCGCAGGGCCACCGCGCGCCCGATCCCGGCTCCTGCGCCCGTGACTATTGCAATCTTCTCCCCTAACTTCACCACGGTGCTCCTCCCTCCGGCTACTCTTCAGATCTCGACGCGCGGCGGTCCCTGCTGGATGCGGGCGCGTAGATCTTCTGGCTCGTTCGGAGGCGTCCACGGCGACTCCATCCACCACGTCGCCCCAGCCTCGGAGAACGGACGCACCACGGAGGCCGCACGATCGGGATCATCGCCTGGCGTCTCGCCTTCCCACACGATGTCGAAAGGCGTTGCGTCGGCACGATTCTCCTCGACGTAAGCTTTCATCGCCCGGATGTCGTCCGGGGTCACCTCGCCGCGGGTGGTGTAGGCGAGCAGGCCGTCGTAGCGCAGGGCGCGGTTCATGGACTTCTTGCTGGGCCATGCCCCGACCACCCAGATCGGGATTCGAGGACGCTGCACCGGCGAGGGAAGGAAGATCATTTCTTCGAGGCGATAGTGTTTACCCTCGTAGGTGAACGGCTCGCCGCTCCACAAACCGGCGAGGATCTCCAGGCTTTCGTCTAGAAGCTCCGCCCGCACCCGTCGGTCCACCGGCTCCCCGACCTTCGAGAAGCCTCCGTCATCCGTAGCGCCGAGTCCCACGGGCATCACTAGGCGACCGCCGGAGAGGTGATCGAGGGTCATAGCCTCGCGGGCCAGCTTCCAGGGACGGCGGCGGGCCGGGGGCGTCAGCACGGCGCCAAGTCGTACGCGCTGCGTGCGCATCGCCATCGCCGCCATCACCACCCATGGATCGTAGGTATCCATCGCCCCGACGCAGATGCCATCCCAATAGAAGGCGCCGTCCCAGCCTACCTCCTCAACCTCACGTGCGAGATCCGCGACGGTCAGAGGGTCGCCACTTGGGATGATGAAACCGTAGCGCATCCGTGTCTCCTCGCCTCGAATACACCCTCAGGATGCGAGTATACGAGGCGGCGTGCGGCGTCCCATCGCCCTCTTTATGTTCGGGCTCAGGGAAGCGTACCGCGGACGAAGCGAACTATCTGCGGGAGTGACGGATGATGGCGTCGTGGGCGCCGTTGATCTCGGCCGTCAGGCGCTCGGCCTTGGCCCGCTTGCCGGGGTCGGTGAAGCGGTCGGGATGGAATCGCTTGACGAGCTCCCGGCGCTTGCGGTGGACCTCCTCCATTGGGGCGCCGGGGTTGAGGCCAAGCCGGTTGTAGGCCGAGAGAACGTTGAGAGGATATTTCCTCGGGACGAAACCCGAGGCGCCGGAACGCCAGCTACGCTCGCGGCGATCAGAAGCCCGGCCCGATGCCTGGCTTTCGGAACTCTGTTCCTGCGCCGACTGCTTTCGTGATGCGTGTTCTTCGGCGGCCTGCTCGTGGGCGGTTCGCTCCTCGGCGTGGCGTTGTTCGGCGGCCTGCCACTCCTCGGCGGCGCCCCGCCAGGCGGCGGAGAATGCTCCTCCGAAAGCGTCTCTCAGGGTCTCGCCACGTTCCCTGCCGGTCCGCAAGGTCTCCCGGAAGCGGTCGTCATCCTGGAGGGTGGAAACGAAGCCCCGGGCGAGACGCCCCAGGCGACGCGGGATGCTCACGAACCGCGATCCCCCTGATCCCTACGAGTGTCCCACTCCCGCGAAAGCGGACCGCGGGGACGCAGGATCTGGGTGTCGTCCTGGTCCACGCGCTCCATAACCTGCGTCTCGTCGCCGGCAGCATTGTCTGCCACGGCATCCGCAGTGTCGTCGGGGGCGGACGCTACCTCATCGGATACTTGCTCTTCCTCCGTGAGGCCGAAGAAATCCCGCACCTTCTCGATGTCCTGTAGGCTCTCGCGGGCGTAGGAGATATGGCCCTCCTCCTCGCGAACGCCGTAGTCGCGGGCTTCGCGGGCCTTCCGGATCTGCTCCTCCAGAGAAGAGACGACTTCTTTGGTGCGGGTTTCGAGGTCCTGGACGCGCTGGCGGGAGAGTTCTATCTCGGATTCGAGCTTGGACTCGCGGGCGCGGGTCGAGCTTTCGAGGCTCTCTATGTCTATCCCGGCGGCGAGGAGGGTCTGGTACACGATGCGGTATGCGCTCTGGCGCGGCACCTCGGGCGGCAGCTCCCTGATGATCTCCGCCGCCCGCTCGACGGTGAAGCCCTGTCGCTCGCCGCGGGGACGATTCAACTCCCTCACCCCCATCTCGTCCGAGGAATACGTGGTGGTCTCGTCCCCGCCCTCGTCCGGGTTGAACATTCGGGAGAAGATACCCTTTTGCGGCTGCGTGGTCCTCTCTCTCCTGCTACGCCGCTCATCGCTCATCGCGCGCTCACCTGCTTTATGTCGGTGTCCGGTAGCGGGTCCACGGCCCGCGTCACCTCATCCAGCCCCTTCCTGAAGTATGCCACCCGCTCCTTGAGATGCACGAGGCCCGACTCCAGCGAACGCGGCGCGAGGCTCGTGTCCACGGCGAGGAGCTCGCCCCGCAGGTTGCCGAGCAGGCTCTCCACGCCTTCGAGCTGGGCGTTGATGATGCTTATGCCGTTCAAGATGTCCTCGTAGCTCTCCAGCTCGCCGCGCCGCCCGTCCAGGGCGCTTTCGAAGGCGGTCCGCATCGCGGAGCCGGGCTCCAGAGATGCCAGATCCTTCTCCAACCCCTCTATGCGTCGCCGGACGCCACGCGGGTCCACGCTCTCCAGGTGCCGCCGCAGGGCCGCCCGCCGCCGCGCCAGCCGCGCCGCGTCCTCGACCTCCCCGACTATGGTGAAGATGTCCTCATCCAGGAGCGGCCTGTACTCTCCAGGCAAGAGATCCCAGCTCTCCAGCACGCCGTCCTGCAGCGCCCGGATGCGCTTCATCTGCGCCGCCGCCGTCCGGTCTTCCCGCGTCACCCGGTTCAACTCCGCGACGTTCCCCCGCGCCTGCCGCAGCAACTCCTTACGTTGGTCCTTACGCCGATCCAGAAGACGCGCTCCGGCATAGGTCGCGCCCATCCCGAACAGGCCCGCAAAGATCAGGTCTGGTCCTGAGGTCGGCGGTATGGCCGCCAACGCCGTCAGACCGGCCAGGGAGCCGAAGGGGATCAGACGCACCACGTGGCTCGACAGGCTCCTTCTCCGCCGGGCCGGGACGCTAGCCACGGGGGTTCTCCTCCCGCTGCTCCTCGGTGGTCCGTCCGTTCGGGTTTTCGGCGGGGATCTCCTCCGTCGGGGCGGGCTCCTCGACTTCGCGGAGTCCCATCTGGATCTCCATCATCTCTAGCTCCCGCTCGGCGTCGAGGCGCTTCACGTCCACCTCGGCGGCGGCGATCTCACGCTCCGTCTCGCTTGCCCCGAGCTCGCCGACGGCCTCCGCCTCGTACGACGCCTGCCGGATGGACTGCCGGGCCTTCTCTAGGTCGCGGGATGAGTCAGAGAGCGAGATGGTAGCGCGGGCCTCATTGGCGGTGCGCAAGGCCCTGGACCGCTGGTGCTCCTCCATCAGGGCGGCCCGTTCGCGCACGGTGTCGTTGTAGCGGCGCTCCTGATCCCGGAACGCCTGCTCCATCTCCTGAGAGTTGCGGCGGGCTTCCTCCAGGCGGCCTTCGATCTCCATCAGGCTATTCTGGGCTTCCTGCTTCTGTTGAACGACTTCGATGGCGGCCTGGCGCTGGCCGCGGGAGGCTAGTTCCCTGGCCTGGCGTTCCTTGGCGGCGATGATCTTCTGCTTCGAGGCGGCGTCGTTGGCGAGCATCTTCTCATAGGCCATCGTGCGGGCCGCCGCGACCTGGAGCTTCTTGAGGTTATTTAGTTCGTCCTGTACGGCGTTCTCCAGCAGGATCTCCGGGTTGCGGTGCTCGACCCCCGAGAGGAACCTTCCGAAGAAACCGCGGATAGCCCTGCTAAATCTTCCCATATGCGCCGCCTACCCCCCGGCAGAGTGAACGTCAAAAAGTTCGCGTGCGATTATACCATCGGTACGTCCGGCCTCCGAAAGGGTTTCAGAGGAGCGGTCAGCCCTCGGCACGCTACGGCCTGCGGCCTCGCTTTCAGCCATCAGCCCATGCGAGCGTTCGCTGTGATGCCGGGCGAAGACGCAGATACTCTTTGCCGGTCTTCCCTGGTTCGAGGGCATGCTCGTGGTTCAGCCGTGCAAACGGCGAGGTCAGCGGTTATGGCCTCCCATGCGGACGTTACGAGGAGCGCTCGGGATCGAGACGAGTTTTTGCCAGGACGGCTGCCGAAAGCCGACGGCGGACAACTGCTCTAACGTGCGGCCCGGTAACTTCCTTCGCTGCCGGCGGCGCCCTGGCCCGCGAGCACGATGGCGCTCGGGGATTCGATCTCGAATGCGGCCTCCAGCGCCTGTCCAGCCGCCGCCAGCAGATCCCCCGCCGTGCGGGCGTCGTGCGGATAGATGGCCGCCCCGGCCCGGGTTTCCTCCGACCCCAGCGAGCTGGCCGCCGCCAGCGCCCGCCGCGCCGCGCCCTCCACGCCCCGCTCGTCCAGCCTGGAGAGGATCACCCCGAATACAGAGCCCTCCCCGAGCAGCACCGGCTCCCCGACGCGGGCACGCACCCGCTCCAGGAGCAACTCCAGATCCTCGACCTCGCGGCCGGGGTCCACCAGCACGACCGCCACCTGCACATCGCGGTGTGTCTCCAGTTCCCCGGCGACCATCTCCAGGAATATCGAGCCATCCTCATCCACGGAGTACCCGTCGTCGGCGGCTACGGCGCCCGCCAAGTTCCGGGCGGCGGCCAGGACGAAGAGGCCCGTGAGGGCCAGGGCGGCGAGTCGGAAGAAGATCAGGGCCGGGTCCTCGGCGTCCACCGCGCCGCCCAGAATGGCCGGCAGCATCGCCAGCACGTACCCGGCGAGGACGGAGAGGAGGGCTGTCAGTCCGATCCGCCAAGATCCATGCAACGCCGCCGCCAGGAGAAGCGGCCAGTACAGCGCGTGCAACTCGCTCGACACCCCGCCGGAGAAGAAGATCGCCAGCGCCACAAACGCCGCGTAGAAGACGTAGACGGCGGCGCAGAATCCCCCGGTGAACTGGTCAGCCGGCAGGAGCAGCAGGGCGACCGCCACCGCAACCGCAACCGCGACCACCAGGTAAAGGAGCACGAAGGAAACGCCGGGCTCATATGAGGGCCGGTGGACGAGTAGCAGCGAGGCCGCCACGAGCCCCAGGTACAGGAGCGAGAGCGCCTTCAAAATGCGTGCGTTGCTCCGGTTGCTCTTACTACCGCCCACTTCCAGGTTATCATACGCACATCGGGATGCTCCCGCCAGCGGAGGCGAGACCGTGGAAGAACAGAACCACACACCGGACAATCCGTACACCGCCATCGAAGGCTACGGTGTTTACGACGCCCATGGAGAGGAGATCGGGGAGGTCGAGACGACCGTCTACGACGCCCCGAGCGACGTGCTCAAGTACCTCTCCGTGAACGGACGCGTAGTGCCCGCCGACCGGATGGAAGTGGATGCCGAAAGTGGCCGCGTGACCGTTCCATACGATGGAGAAAAGGTAACCTCGGCCCCGGAGATGCAAGAGCCCTCCGGCGAGTTCGACGAGGCCGTGCGCGAACATTACGGGAACCCGTAGCCGTTCGTGGCGCGCTCGGCGGTCTCATGCGCCGGTCTGATCCTGCTCTACATGATGCTCGCCGCGTGCGCGGCCGGGGGCTCCGGTTCTCCAGGAGACGAATCCGGGACCACCCACTCCTCTGAAAATACCAGAGCACCTTCCGAAACGACCGGGCGGCAGGAAGAGACGCACCTCGAAAAGTCACGCCCGGAGAAACCCGGAAAGGCAGGCAGTTTGAACGTGGAGCAACTCACCTCCGAAGCTCCGGGTCAGGGGCCGAAGCGTCCGCGGATACTACTGGCTTCTTCCGCGTCCGGCCTCTCGCGGTCAGCTGGAACAACGGTGCCGGATGCGGGCGAGGGAACCTACCTGGCGGTTTTCCGGGGGGAGAAGCCGACCGGCGGATACTCGGTCGAAATAACATCGGCGCGCGTCGAAGGGGACCGGGTGACGATCCGTATTTCGCTGAAAGATCCACCATCGGACGCCATGGTGACCCAGGCTCTGACGTATCCATATGCCACGGCGGTGATACGGAACGAAAGCCTGGCGAGCAAAGAGCTTCTTCTGGAGGATCAGGACGGCAGGAAGCTGGACTGGAAAGTGTAGGGCTCAGGGACTGGCGGCTCGCCGGGAAGCTAGGTGTTCTTCCGGTCCGCCGCGGTACGGGCGCGGCTCAGGAGGTCGGAGACGGTATCGCCGGTCCCGTGAACCGCGATGCCGATGGCCGCACCGGGTAGGGCGTTACGCAGGCGGCGTTCCACGACCTCCGCGTCATCTGGCTCGGTATTGGGAAGGGACACGGCGAATTCCGTGGGCTCCGGCCGGGCTATGAGGTCGCCCGCGCGAAGTATGGAGACCACATGGCGTGCGCCCTCGGGAGACCATCCCTGGTTCGAGCGCGCCACGAGGACACATAGCGGAAGCTCGAACTCCGCCGAGACCGAGACCTCCTCCCCAAGCGCCAGCTCGAACTCCCTGACGGACTGCGGCGCTTCCCTTCTTGGGTGCTCGTCCTCTCCCCATTGCCGCCCGTCATGTCTTCTCCGCTCCTGGCTCATGTCGGTGCAGTATACGATGCTCAGACTGGTTTGGCGCCTCTTGGGAGGCCGCGGGGACGCACGTATAATTCCTCCATGGCCGCAACGGATGACATCAGGGAGAAGATCGAAGACCTTCGTGAGCGGGTCCGCTACCACGGACGCCGCTACTACATCGAGGACGCGCCGGAAATCTCCGACGCCGAGTACGATGGTCTCTACAAGGAACTGGAAACCCTCGAAGCCGAGAACCCCGAGCTGGTCACCCCGGACTCCCCAACCCGGCGGGTCGGCGGCGAGCCGCTCGAAGGCTTCGAGGAGATCCAACACGCAATACCGATGCTCTCGCTCTCCAACGCCCGGAAGACAGGCGACCTACGGGAGTGGGACGCCCGCGTGCGGCGTTTGCTCGGCCCCGAAGAGGAGGAACGGCTCCGGTACGTCACCGAGCTGAAAATCGACGGATTGGCGATCTCCTTGCGCTACGAGGGCGGCCGGTTCGTCCGGGGCGCGACGCGGGGAAACGGCACGGTCGGCGAGGACGTGACCCACAACCTTCGTACCGTGCGCTCCATCCCGGAGAAACTCGACGGAGAACCGCCGGAGGTTCTGGAGCCACGGGGCGAAGTGTACATAGGGCTCGAAGAGTTCGAGAAGCTGAACCAGCGGCAGGAGGCGGAAGGCAAACCAACCTATGCCAACCCGCGCAATCTGGCGGCTGGTTCGATCCGGCAGCTTGACCCCAGGATGACCGCTGCCCGTCCTTTGACCGTGTTCCTCTACGGTGTCGGAGAGGGCTACGGAGACTACGAGAGCCACTCGGCCTCGCTCGCCGCCTTGAAGAATTACGGTCTGCGGGTGAACCCGTACGAGGTCCACGAGTCCATAGACTCGGTCGTCGAGGCGTGCGAGCGGTGGGCTGAGAAGCGAACGAACGTCGGCTACCAGATAGACGGCGTTGTGGTGAAGGTCGACTCGCGCGAACAACAGGAGGCACTCGGTTCGGTACAGAAAGCGCCGCGCTGGGCGATAGCGTACAAGTTCGAGCCGCTCGCCGGACGCACGAGGTTGCAGGACATCTTCGTCCACGTCGGGCGCACCGGGGCGCTGACACCGCAGGCGGCGCTTGAGCCGGTGAACATCGGCGGGGTGACGATCTCACGCGCGACGCTGCACAACGAGGACTACATCAAGGAGAAGGACATCCTCGTCGGCGACAGGGTAGTGGTGGAGCGGGCTGGGGATGTGATCCCGCAGGTCGTCCGGGCCGTCACCGAGGAACGAACGGGGGATGAGTACGCGTTCCAGATGCCTACGGAGTGTCCGGTGTGCGGGGAGCCGGTATCGCGGCCGGAGGGCGAGGCGGTGACGCGGTGCGTGAACACCCGCTGCCCGGCGCAGGCGTTGGAGCACATCATCCACTGGGCGTCGAAGAGCGCGATGGACATAGACGGGTTTGGGGAGAAGATCTCGACGCGCTTCTTCGAGCTGGGCATGATCAAGGACGTGGCCGACATCTACGGCCTGAAGGCGGAGCAGATCGAACCACTCGAAGGCTTCGGCGAGAAGAGCGCGGAGAACTTGATCCGGTCCATCGAACGGAGCAAGGAACAGCCCTTCCCCCGCGTCCTCTACGCCCTCGGCGTCCGGCACGTCGGAGCCGTGACGGCGGAACTCATAGCCGAACGCTTCTCCGGCGAGGATCTCCTGAGCGGCGTCGGGGCGGAGAAGCTGACCGAGATAGACGGCATCGGCGGGGTCGTCGCCCGAGCCGTCGCCGAGTACTTCGACCTCGAAGACAACCAGGCCCTCGTCAAACGGTTAATGGAGATCGGCCTGAACTTCGAGCGCGTGTCCGCCGACCCTGTCGAAGGCCCACTGGCGGGCAAGCGGGTAGTCGTGACCGGGACGTTGAGCCGTTCCCGGAGCTACTTTGTAGAGAGGATAGAAGCGGCCGGGGGTACGTTCACCTCATCCGTCAGCTCCAACACCGACTACGTGCTTGCCGGAGAGGGCGCGGGCTCCAAGTTGAACCGGGCGCGGGAGGCTGGCGTGACGGTCCTCGACGAGGCGGGTTTCGAAGAGCTACTCTCTTAGCTTGTTTCGGAACGCGCAGAGCATCCGAACAGGATTACTTATCACGAATTAAGTTGACATTCGACCATCCCCAGCTTTGAATCGATGTTGAGTTTCCGAGAAGAGCGTCAGTTCGCGGGCTCTCGAGGCCACGCATTGACTGCCAGTTCAGCTATACGTTCTTGTCTTCTTTCTATAACCTCTTTATCCCAAGAGTGTTCGCTTCCAGCTTCTTGCGTAAGAGTCAAGCTTGAGCTACTAAGAATCGGACGCTTGACAGCCCATTCTTCATTTCCCATTCGTTGATTCTCAGATTTCTTGAGCAGAGCCATATTCCCAAGCCTATGTGGCCAGATTTTCTTCTCGTCTTCGTTGAAATTGTTCCAGGTGTTGTCCCGCGGATTCTGGGGGAGAATATGCTCGAGGTTTACTTGTTCTTCATCGTAATTTGGAATGAGCTCAGGTTCGGAGTGGTTGTGCCCGTAAAGTTCTGTAAATTGGTGGCCCGCTAGCAAGAGGGGCCATCGTCCTCCAAGATGGTTGGTGTCTAAAGTCAACCGATCAGAACGGAGTGACGATGACCAACGATCATCGTAAGGTGGAGGCGGAGTCGGTGCAAGGGGCACTGCTGGACGACCCGAGTTT
>JACCTS010000153.1 GCA_013812245.1 Rubrobacter sp. | reverse complement strand
CCTCAGTTAGCGGATCGGAGGTCCCATACGCGTACCAGTAACCGTCCTTGGCCTTGATCACCGACGGGTCGGCGAAGGTGTCGGCGAATCCCTTCGACACGGGGTTCCTGAAACCTCTCGGAGAGGGGCGCGCCGTCGCGCCCGCAGTCAGCAACCCTGTCGTAAGGACAACGCAAAGCCCGGCTGCCGCCCATCTCTTCAAGTTCTCTCCCCTTTCTTACGAACGGGTGGGTGGTGGCTCGGTCCCTGCCTTTCTTTGGTCGAAATCGCGCACTGTGTCTCCTTTTTCGACCAATGTTCGCATCTCTCACCCACTCGACACCGGTCAACCCTTTAGCCCGCTCCTTGCTACTCCCTCGATGACATACCTCTGAGCCAGGATGAACAGGATGAGCACCGGAATGCTCGCGATCACTCCTCCCGCCATGATGATCGCGTAGTTGGTCGTGTTGGCGCTCTGCAGGACCGCCAGGCCCGGGGGAAGCGTCCGGTTCTCGACCAGGACGAACAGCGGCCAGAGGAAGTCGTTCCAGTTCGTCAAGAAGCTGAGGATGCCGAGCGTCGCCAGCGCAGGTTTGGACAACGGCATGATGATCCGGGAGAAGATGTGCCAGTGGTTTGCGCCGTCCAAGAGCGCCGCTTCCTCGAGCTCGTCGGGAAGGGTTATGAAGAATTGGCGCATGAAGAAGACTCCGAAGGCGGTTGCGGCGGTCGGAATGATGACTGCCATGAGGCTGTCTATCCAGCCGAAGGTGTCCACGATCAGGTAGTTCGGGATGAGAAAGATGATGGGCGGGATGAACAACGTCGCGACGATGAGCCCGAAGATGATTCTTTTGCCTCGGAACTCGAGCCGCGCAAGCGCATAGGCCGCCGTCGACGCCGTCGCGAGAACCAGCAGCGTGTGGAAGACGGCGGCTATCACGCTGTTGACGAACCACTTCAGCACAGGTGTATCGAGCGCTGGGTCTCGGATCGCGTCGTAGCCCTCGGTCGAGAACGGCTGAGGGATCCATGTGGGCACCGACGCGGTCGTGTCAGGGTTCGTCTTGAAGGACGTAATGGCCATCCACACGAAGGGCGCCACGTAGACCGCCGTCAGTACGAGCAGTGCGGCGTAGGACAGGTAGCGCACCAGCTTCGACGATCCGGGGGTGCCTCCGCCGCGACGGGGTCTTGCAACGGCCTGAGCCATCAGTAATCGTCCCCCCTGCCGAGGAACCTGAAGTTGAGGGCGCCGATGATCGCCAGGGCTGCGGCAAGGATGATGCTCATCGCCGCGGCGCTCCCCATTCGAAAGCGCCCCAACCCTTCATCGGTGATGTACATGATGGCGGTGCGGGTATCGCCGCCCGGCGCGCCCTGGGTAATCAGGTAAGACTGCCCGAACACGTTGGCCGACGCAAGGACGGTGACCGTGGTCACGAACAGGATCACCGGGCGGAGCTGAGGCAGCGTGACGTTGCGAAACGCCTGCCAGTTGTTCGCCCCATCCACCCTGGCGGCCTCGTACAGATCCCTCGGAATCCCCTGCAAACCCGCAAGGTAGATGATGGTGTTGAACCCGAGCGTCCACCACACCGTCGCGCCCACCAGGCCGATCCAGGCCCACGGGAGGCCATTGGTCCACGGAAGGTCACCCGAGAATCCGATGCGCCCCAGGTAGTAGTTGATCAAGCCGACGCTCGGATCGAGCAGGTAGCGCCAGAGGATGCCCACCACCGCCACTCCGAGCACGTAGGGGGCGAAGTAGATCGCCCTGAACACCTTCTGTCCGGGAATCTTCTGGTTCAACACGATGGCGACGCCGAGCGGAAGAAGGACCAGCGGCGGGACGCTGTAGAGCGTGAACTGCGCAGTCGCCGACATGCTCTGCCAGAACAAACCCGCCGTCCCCGTCCCGCTGAACAGATCGGTGTAGTTATCCAGGCCGGTGAACGGCTTGCCCGGCAGGAGGTAGTCCCAGTTGTGCAGGCTGATCCACAGGGCGGACACAAGTGGAGCCAGCACGAAGATGGCAAAGAGAATGAGGTAGGGCGCCATGAAGAGATAAGGGGTTAGCGCACCGGCGTGGCTCGCCCCAACGCTCTTCGAGCTTCCCTTCGCAGCCTTGCGGGTGGTTCTGGCGACCGAACCCGTCGCCCCCTCTGTAGTTGCCACCGCCCTCAGGCCTGGTACTTCTCGGCGTTCTCCGCCAGAATCTCGTCGGCCTGGGAGGCGGCGTCATCGAGCGCCTGCTGCGGATCACTCTTCAGCAGGACGCCCTCCTGGACCCCCCTCTCGATGATGGTGTCCACGTCCCCGATCCCGGGAACGGACGGCGGGAAGTGCACGTAGGGGAGCTGCTCGGCGAGCGCCGACTGCTCGTTGAGCTTATTGAACGCCGCGCTTTCGCGAACCGAGTTCTGCGCAGGCACCTGCCCCGACTGGGCCCACTCTGCGGAGTGGTCGATGACCCAGTTCACGAACACCTTCGACGCGTCGATCTTGTTCGGGTCTTGATCCTGCTTGTTGGTTATCACGAAGTTGTGCGAGCTCGCCCACGCGGCCCGCTCGGTGCCGATCTGAGGCAACTGGGTCACGCCCCATTCGAGGTCGGGGATCTCCTTGAAGGCGTTGATCATCCAGATGCCGTTCCAGAGAAAAGCGTTCTTGCCGTTTTGGAACGCGATCGTCTCGGCGTCCTGGCCGACGTTCTTCGGGCTGTATCCGCCCTCGACCAGATCCACCATCCACGTCAGAGCGTCTACACCGGCTTGTTCGTTGAAGATTGCCTCTGTGCCGTCGTCGCTGTAGAGGTCGCCCCCGAATTGCCACACGAGGGACTCCCACTGCAATCCTCCGGTGAACAGGAACGGAGAGACCCACGAGCCTTCGATTCCCTTCGCCTTCAGGTCCTCGACCGCCGCCATGTACTCGTCGTTGGTCGTGGGGGGGCTTTCCGG
>JACCTS010000123.1 GCA_013812245.1 Rubrobacter sp. | reverse complement strand
CGGTGAACAGTATGGCGATCCACGGCGTGCGCCGTCCCTCATGGACCCGTGAGAACACCGAGGGCACCACCCCCTGGTCGCTCATGCCGTAGACGATCCGGGAGGCCATGATCATGTTGATGAGCGCGCCGTTGGACACCGCGAGGAGCGCGATGGCGGCGAACAGCTTCGACGGGACCGGCAGCGTGCCTCTCTCCACCACCTCCAGCAACGGTCCACTCGATCCGGCGAGTTCACCCGTCGGCACGACCATCGAGGCGGTGAAGGTAACGAGCAGGTAGACGATTCCGGCTATAAACAGGGCCCCGAATATGGCGCGGGGATAGTTCCGGCTCGGGTTCTGGGTCTCCTCGGCGACGTTCACCGAGTCATCGAAGCCGATAAGGGCATAGAACGCCAGCACCGTGCCGGCCAGGAGCGCTCCCAGCACACTCGCGTCCCCCTTGAACTCGAAGGCGCGGCCGGGGTCTCCCTCCCCGGCCAGGAGGGCCAACACCCCGATCAGGATGATCAGGAGCAGCCCGAAGACCTCGACGGAGGTCAGGACCACGTTGATCTTCACCGACTCGGAGATACCGTAGAAGTTGATGAGGCCGACCAGCACCATGAAGGCCAGCGCGGCGGCGACGATCGGCACGCTGATGAACTGGCTGAGGTAATCTCCGCTGAACGCGATGGTCAGCGTGCAGGCCGAGGTGATCCCCGATGCCATCACCGCGAACGCGACCATAAAGCTGACGAACGGGTTCTTGAAGGCGTTGTTGACGTAGGTGGCCGATCCGCCCGCCCGAGGGTACTTGGTAACCAGCTCGGCATATGAGGCGGCGGTGAAGATCGCGAGCACGAACGCCGCCAGAAACGCGGCCCAGATAGCGCCGCCGACTATCGCCCCGACCTCGCCCACAAGCGCGTAGATCCCGGCCCCGACGATGTCGCCGAGGACGAAGAACAAGAGCAAGTACGGGCCGATGCCGCGTTTTAGATCCGCATGCTCGGTAGCGTGAGATACATGTTCGTCCATCAGCCCTACCTCCCTGCCCGCCGGCCAAAACCGTAAGGCCTCCCATCAACATTCCAGCTCCCATGTTACATGACTGGCGTGCAGGATTCATGCGAGACCAGTGGATCTCCTTTGTACGGTGTCGGGGGACGGATCGTCCGTTGGTAAGGGGCCCTCTGTCCTGTACGCTCAGGATGAGCGATCAGGAGGTAGAAGTGGATCTACGACTGGACCTCGTTGGTATCGTTGTGCGCGATATGAAGGCCTCGCTGGAGTTCTACCGCCGGCTCGGCCTCGACATCTCTGAGGGCGCCGAGGACGAGCCGCACGCAGAGGCGACGACACTGTCAGGCCTGCGCATCGCGTGGGATACCGTCGGGCTCATGCAGCAGATCGACCCGGCCTGGACGGAGCCTTCAGGCGGGCACCGTATGTCCCTGGCTTTCTCGTGTTCGAGTCCGGAAGAGGTCGACTCGGCCTATGATGAACTGGCTGCTATCGGCCACGGATACAAGGAGCCGTGGGACGCGTTCTGGGGGCAGCGGTACGCCATCGTGAAAGACCCCGACGGCAACCACATCGACCTCTTTGCAAGCACTTCAGCTGGTTAGCATTTCAGCTAGTCAGCTTTTTGTTTTTGCTGACTGGCTGAAATGCTGAAGTGCTGACATGCGCGGATTGCGGAAGGTTGAACCTTCCGCAATCCGCTATCAGAGCAGGCTCGCCAGACGGCTTACGCCCTCCTCGATCTGGCCTGGGGTTACGGCGCAGAAGGGCAGGCGTACGAACCTGTCGCCGCTTGCCTCTCCCCCTTCGTCCGGATCGGCGAAGAATGCCGCGCCGGGCGTTAGCACGAGCCCGATGTCCTTCGCCCGGCCCACAAGGTTTTCGGTGTTCGCGTCCTCGGGTAGCATCACGCTCACGAAGAACCCACCCGAGGGGATGAACGCCTGGGCACCGGGCAGCTCGCGGCGTACGGCGCCTGCCATCGCCTTCCAGCGGGGTGTGTACAGGTCCTTCAACCGCTCTATGTTCGGCCCGAGGAGCCCGCGGCGCAGGTACTCGGCGACAGCGGCCTGCGTGGGGAGCACGGGTGAGAGGTATGTGTCTTCGCCAAGCGCCGTCACCCCACTAATGAGGTTCTCGGGCGAGATCATGAACCCTACCCTTATGCCAGGGCTGAGGAGCTTGCTGAACGAGCTCATCGTTATGACGCGTGAGGCGTCGAGCTCCCGCAGCAGCGGAATGT
>JACCTS010000085.1 GCA_013812245.1 Rubrobacter sp. | reverse complement strand
TGGCTTGCTCGCACCGGTGGTTTACCTGGCCGGTCCCTCCGGCTTTCGCCTCGGGATACCGCCGGTGGGCTCTTACCCCACCCTTTCACCCATCACCTGTGACCGTAGGGACGTTTCGCGAAACATCCCTACAGTCCATCGGCTGGTCTGCTCTCTGTTGCACTTGACGTGGCGATGGGCTTGCGCCGCACCGCCCCTCGGGTTGTTGGCCCGAGCGGCCTTTCGGCGTCCGCCGTCAGGCTTTCGCCTTCCAGCTTGGCCTTGCGAGTCCGGACTTTGCTCTACCGCCCGGAGGAACCCCCGGACGACAGCGACGGGTCGGACGGCCCGAACCGGCGCGGATTATACCTTACGGCCGGTCGCTACGTCGTAGCGGTTCTGTGCATGGGACGCGCTGCCGCACGCTGACCACCGCGCCGGAGCAGGACTATCCTCGTTGGTGAGAGGCGGATTTCCACCCGATCCGAGCGGCTCCAGCGGTCCCTCCAGCGGGGATCGTCGCCCACGGCGGGATCGAACCAGACGCCGGGGCCATCGGGACCGTTCGGGTCGAGGGCGCCCTCGAAGGAGTTGTATTCCTGCGGGTTGCGGAGGATGGACCCCGCATCCCTGCGGTAGATGGCGTTGCGCGAACGGAAGGATTGCACCGACGACGGGCTCGTCCCGAGGGCGCTGGCGATCCACTCATCGCTCCGGCCCTCGTCCACCCAGCGCCGAACGTCTTCTATGAACTTCCTGAGCGAAACTCTCTGGTTTATCCCCATGCGCAGCGACCTCCATTCAATGGTACAAGTATCCTAGCTTACAGAGCAGGGGGTTTTCCAGCAACCTGCAACCACTGGTGTAGACTGATCTCGTGGAGACGCTAATGAACATCGGGATCTGGTTGCTTGGCGTGATGCCCGCGATCCTGCTCTTCTACGTCCCGGCTCTTATGGGGATGGCGCTCTTGAGAGAGCGTGGCGAGGGCTTCCGGATCAAAGCCGCTCTATGGTTCGCCCTCGGCTTCGGGGGCATCGTCGCCGTACATCTCCTCATGACGAGCCCCCCGGCGCTCCAGGCGACTCAGTCGGTCGGGCTATCGGCCCTCTACTCCGCCGCAGCCCTCGCCTGCGCCGCTTTCACCGTCTACCGGCTGGCAGATTAGCCGCCGTTCAGGGCGGCCTTGACCTCTTGCTTGTCCTTGTTGAGGGCGAAGAAAGTCATATCGGCGCGGGCCTGCTTGTAGGGCTTGGCGCGGACCCGGTTCAGGAAATCGGCGTCGAGCATGGCGGTTATGACGTCCCCGATCTCTTCCCGCGTCAGCTCTAGCTCTCCGCGCTCGTCGAGCGCCCGGATGCTCCCAAAGATCTCAACGAACGACGCCGGCTGGCGCAGGTTCGCCACGCTTTGGGTGATGGTCTTCAACTCGTAGGGCGTCAGGTCCTCCAGAAGGTCGAACTCCGCCGGAGCGGGGGCTTCCTCGGCTTCCCTCGCGGCGCGTCCATCACGGCTGTTTTCGTGGCCGCTGGCCTGTCCATTGGTGCGGACATTGCCCCCGGCTGAGGCTTCGGCGGTCTCTCTCGGCTCCTCGGCCGCAAGGTCAGATTCGGACTGTTCGGGGACCTTCTCGTCCGGCAGGTAGACCTGGAGTTCCAGATCCTGGTCCACGGTGTTCACCAGGTTCCGGCGCTCAGCCTCGACCACGAAATCCTTGAACTTCTTGAAGCCCTGGTTGCGCTCGTCGAAGGAGCCGAGTTGCACGATCATCTGCTGCTTCACCTGGCCCAGGACGCGTGTCTTGCCGCCCTTCTTCAGCGCCTCGACCGCCCGGACCAGCTCCCCATACGGGTCCGTCGTCTTCTTCTTCGGCTCGCGATCCGGCGTTCTGGCGGCCCGGTCCTCTTCGAGTAGCGAAGAGTAGGAGATGAAGTGGTCGGCGGATTCGATCAGGTGGTACGAAGTCGCCTCGGACACCCCGATGACGACAACGTTCTTGCCCTGGCTGCGGAGCAGGCTCACCAGCGGGATGAAGTCCCCGTCTCCGGTCACCAGCACGTAGGTATCCACCTGGGGATGGTTGTGCAGGAAGTCCGAGCATTCGACGGCTAGCATCACGTCTATGGAGTTGGTGCGCCGCTTCTGGGCCCGGCCGCCGGGGAAGTAGCGGGCGGAGATGTAGCGCGGCGAGATACCGTTGGAGTAGAGCGTCGGCGGGGCCTGGCGGAAATCCCCTTCGGTCCAGTCGGCGTAGGCCGCAGCGGAGACGATGCGCCCGTACTCGCGGGCCTTCTCCAGAATCGCCGAGACGTTCGGCTTCGAGTTGTACTCGCTGACCGTGGAGATGTAGATATTCTCCCAGTCTATGAATATTGCAAGATCTTCGGTCATAGGGATTGTTTCCTCACAAAAGAGAGAGGCCCGGGAAATCCCCGGGCCTCGGTGGATAGTCTATACACTGTAACGCTCTCGCAGCCTGACTGCGGTCTGGGAGAGGGCTTCGTCGTCCAATATCGCCTCGACCCAGAGGACGCGCTCCCCGCCCTCCCCGAAGTCCTCCGGGATCTCGAACCCGGCGACCACGGTGGTGGAGTTCTCGGGGCCGTCGAGCCACACGGAGAACTCTTCGGACTCGTCGATGGTCGTACCGTCCTCGTCCGTGATGAGGATGCGGGCCATCCGCAGGTCTCCCTCGACGGCGTGCTCGCAACCCTCGAACTTGGCGTAGACCACGAAGGAGGTCTCGCCGCCGGACGGCCTTATCTCATCGAGTATCCCGAAGAGCGTGAGCTTCCCTTCGAAGTCCGAGCAGTTCTCGGCCAGCACGAGCGCCGTGCATTCGACGACGCCCTCGCAGGTCTGGTCTTTATCCACGGGCTGCTCCGCCATTCTCGCTCGGCTCTTCCAGTGATCCATCAGACGCACCGTTCGCTTCGGGGAGACCGGCGACCGACGCGCCGAGCATCTCTCCGCCTGAGATCTCATCCAGCGACAGCTCATCCGTGGCGCCGTCGGCATCGGCGCTTCGGGAGGCCACGACCTTGGCGATGGCGCTGACCGAGTCGCCGGAGCGCAGGTTCATCACCTTTACGCCCTGCGCGGTGCGGCCCTGCCGCGACACGGACTCCGCGTCTATGCGGATGGTCGTCCCGAAGTTGGAGACGATGACCAACTCGTGCAATTCGGAGCGGACGACCCGCACGCCCGCTAGCAGGCCCCGCTCTCTGTCGGTCTTCATGGCGATGACGCCCTGTCCTCCGCGTCCCTGCACCCTGAAATCCGAGATCGCGGTGCGCTTGCCGAAGCCCTTCTCGGTGATCATGAACAGGTCCGCTGGTATACCGCCGGTTGAGACCACGTCCATGCTGAGAACGTCGTCGCCACTTTTTAGCGTGATGCCCTTGACCCCGGCCGTCGCCCGGCCCTGGGATCTCGCATCCTGCTGGCGGAACTTGAGCCCCTTGCCGCTCCGGGTCACAAGCACCACCTCGTCGCCCTCTGAGGCGTGCCGCACGTCTATCAGCTCGTCGTTCCCGGCCAGGTTGATGGCGATGATACCGGTCTCCTTGAGCGGTGTGTTGTACTCAAGGAACTTCGTCTTCTTGACCACGCCTTTCCTGGTGGCGAAGAGCAGGTACTCGGCCTCCTTGAACTCTTTAGTCTGGATGACCGTGGCGATCCTCTCTCCCTGCGCGAGTGGCAGCAGGTTGGCGATGTGGCGTCCCTTCGCCGTCCGGCCCATGCGCGGGAGCTGGTGGACCTTGAGCCGGTACACCTTGCCGCGGTTGGTGAAGAAGAGCATGTAGTGGTGGGTCGTGGTGATAAAGAGGTGCTCGATGTAGTCGCCCTCTTTCAACTCCATCCCCGCGACGCCCACGCCGCCCCGGCCCTGCTTGCGGAAGGTGTTGACGGGCACGCTCTTCAGATAGCCACCGTTGGAGATGGAGATGACCATCTCCTCCTCGGCGATGAGGTCTTCTATCTCGAAGTCCACGCCTTCCTCGGCGGTGATCGCCGTCCGCCGCTCGTCGCCATAGGCCGCCCTGACCTCGGCGAGCTCGTCCTTGACGATCCCGTAGACCTTCGAGTCGTCGGCGAGCACGCCCTCAAGGTATTCGATCTTCTCGCGCAGATCCCGGTGCTCCCCCTCGACCTTCTGGCGCTCCATGGCGGTGAGCCTCTGCAACCGCAGGTCCAGGATGGCCTGCGCCTGCCGCTCGGAGAGCCGGAAGTTCTTCATCAGGTTGTTGCGCGCCGTCTCCACGCTCCGGCTCTTGCGGATCGTCGCGACGACCTCATCCAGGTTGGAGAGCGCTATCAGCAGCCCTTCCAGAATGTGCGCCCGAGCCTGCGCCCGCTCCAGCTCGTATTGCGTCCGGCGGGTGACCACGTCGAACTGGTGCGCCACGTAGTGCTTGAGCACCTGCCTGTACGAGAGCGTCTTTGGCACCCCGTCCACGAGCGCCACAAGGTTCACCCCGAAGCTCTGCTGCATCTGGGTGTGCTTGTACAGGTTGTTCAGCACGACCTTCGGCACGGCCTCGCGCTTCAGTTCGATGACGATGCGCATCCCGTTGCGGTCGGACTCGTCGCGCAGGTCCGAGATGTCGGTGAGCTTGCGCTCTTTGACCAGCTCGGCGATCTTCTGGAGCAGGTAGCTCTTGTTGACCTGGTAAGGGATCTCCGTGACCACGATCTGGGTGCGGTTGCCCTTGATCTGCTCGGTGTGCGCCTTGGCCTGCACCCGCACCGAGCCGCGTCCGGTCCTGATGGCCTCCTGGATGCCCCTCAGCCCGACGATCACACCGCCTGTCGGAAAGTCCGGGCCCTTGATGTGTTTGGCGATCTCCTCGTCGTCGAGGTCCGGGTCTTCTATGAGCGCCACGGTGGCGTCGATGACCTCGCCGAGGTTGTGCGGCGGGATCTTGGTCGCCATCCCGACCGCTATGCCGTCGGAGCCATTGACGAGCAGGTTCGGGAAGCGGGCCGGCATGACCGAGGGCTTGCGAAGGCTCTCGTCGAAGTTCGGCTCGAAGTCCACCGTGTTGGCGTTGATGTCCCGTAACATCTCGGTCGCCATGCGGGTCATGCGGGCTTCGGTGTACCGCATGGCCGCCGCCGGGTCACCGTCTACCGAGCCGAAGTTACCCTGGCCGTCAACGAGTGGATAGCGCATCGAGAAGTTCTGAGCGAGCCTCACCAGCGTGTCGTAGACCGCCGCATCGCCGTGCGGGTGGTACTTACCTATGGTCTCGCCGACGACCGTCGCGCTCTTGCGGTAAGGCCGGTTGGGCTGGAGGCCCAGGTCGTGCATCGCGTAGAGCACGTGCCGGTGTACCGGCTTCAGGCCGTCTCGCACGTCCGGGAGGGCGCGCGAGACGATCACGCTCATCGCATAGGAGAGGAACGAGTCCTTGATCTCGTCCTCTATTGAGTGAGGCTTTATGTTCCCCGAAAAAGTATCAAGCATCGCGTTTCCTCGTTATGTCGCTCCTGGTGTTCAGATGTCCCTCCCGCTTCTAAGCGTCCAGGTTCTTAACATCTCTGGCGTTTGCCTCGATGAACCGCTTGCGCGGCTCAACTTTATCGCCCATGAGGTCCGTGAACAGTTCATCCGCCACCGCCGCCGAGTCCACAGTCACCTGCAAGAGCGTCCTGTTCTGGGGGTCCATCGTGGTGTCCCAGAGCTGGTTCGGGTTCATCTCACCGAGGCCCTTGAAGCGGCCGATGTTGGCGTTGCCGTTGGCGTTCAGGCGGGTCAAGGTCTCTCTGAGTTCCGCGTCATTGTAGACGTAGTAGTCCTTGCGCTGGTGCGTCACTTTGAAGAGCGGTGGCTGCGCGATGTACACGTAGCCAGCCTCGATGAGTTCCGGCATGTTGCGGAACAGGAACGTCAGGATCAGGGTCCGTATGTGGCTACCGTCCACGTCGGCGTCGGTCATGATGACGATCTTGTTGTATCGGGTATTCTCAATGTTGAACGTCTCCCCCACACCGGCGCCGATGGCGGAGATCATGGCCTGTATCTCCACGTTGGAGAGAACCTTGTTCATGTTGGCCTTCTCGACGTTGAGGATCTTGCCTCGCAGCGGCAGGATGGCCTGAAAGCCCCTCTCCCGTCCCTGCTTGGCAGACCCGCCAGCCGAGTCGCCCTCGACGATGTAAAGCTCGCTCCTGGTCGGATCTTTGCTGGCGCAATCCGCCAGCTTGCCCGGAAGCGTCGAGCTCTCCAGGTAGCCCTTGCGGATGGTGTCGCGTACCTTGCGGGCCGCCTGACGCGCCCGCGCAGCCTGCAATGCCTTGCCTATGATCGCCTTCGCTTCGGAGGGCTTCTCTTCCAGGAACTCCGCGAGGAAGCGGTTCGTGGAGCTCTCCACAAGGCCCTTGACTTCGGTGTTCCCAAGCTTGGTCTTGGTCTGCCCCTCGAACTGCGGCTCGGAGAGCTTCACGGAGATTACCGCCGCCAGCCCCTCCCTGATGTCGTCTCCGGTGAGGCTCTCCTCCTTCTCCTTGAGAAGCCCCTTCTGCCGGGCGTAGGCGTTGATCGTGCGCGACAGCGCAGATCGGAAACCGGAGAGGTGCGCCCCGCCTTCGTGCGTGTTGATGTTGTTGGCGAACGAGAAGACGGAGTCCTGGAAGCCGCTGTTCCACTGCATGGCGACCTCGACGGCCCCGGTCTCCTCCTCGCGCTCCAGGTAGAAGACGGTCTTGTGGACCGGGTCCTTCGCATCGTTGATGTGCGCCACGAAGTCCCTTATGCCGCCCTCGTACTGGTAGGTGACGTCTCGGTCTTCCTCGCGCTCGTCCACGAGCCGGATCTTCAGATTTTTGTTCAGGAAAGCAGACTCCCGGAACCGCCGCGTGAGCGTGTCGAACGAAAGCTCCACGGTCTCCGTGAAGACCTCCGGGTCAGGGGAGAAGCTGATGGTCGTCCCCGTTCCCTCGTCTCTCTTCAGCTTGCGGTTCTTCGTCAGAGCGCCCTGCGGGAAACCGCGCTCGTAGCGCTGGCTCCAGACGTGCCCCTCGCGGCGGACCTCGACCTCCAGCCACTCGGAGAGCGCGTTGACCACCGAAGCGCCCACGCCGTGCAGCCCTCCCGACACCTTGTAACCCTGCCCGTCGAACTTGCCGCCGGCGTGCAGCGTGGTCATGATGACCTCGGCGGCCGACTTGCCGTACTTCGCCATCTCTCCGACCGGCATCCCGCGCCCGTCGTCCGTCACCGAAACGGAGTTGTCCTCGTGGACGGTGATCAGGATCTCCGAACAGTACCCGGCGAGCGCCTCGTCTATGGAGTTATCCACTATCTCCCAGACGAGATGATGCAGTCCTCGCGGTCCCGTAGAGCCGATGTACATACCCGGCCGGCGCTTGACAGCCTCGAGGCCCTCGAGTACCTGAATTGATTCCGCGCCGTAAGTGCTCTCGGAATGCTTACTGGCTTGTTTAGCCCCCAACGAGAACCCTCCTCATCTCTTGATCGAATCGAACGCGTGAACCGTTCTTTTGAAAGTAGCTTTGCACCCCGAGATTGTAACACACCTTGTACGCTTTCCCAACAGGTAACTCGCGGTTTTGCGGCTTATTTAAGCCGTTCGGAAGCTGCCGCGCTGCTCAGCAACACGCTCAGCGACACCATCCGTGGTGGTCTCCATGACCGCGCCACCAGATATGCGTATGACCTGCGCCCGGCGAAGGATTTCCTCGCCGAAATACTCGAGGTTGGTCGTGGAGATCACGGCCTGCGTACTCTCCAGGAAATACCCGGCCAGAAACTCCCGGCGGCGTCCGTCGAGCTCGCTCATCACGTCGTCGAAAAGCAGGATCGGATCCTCCCCCGTTGCCCCCCGCACGTGGTCCCGCGCCGCGAACTTGAGCGCGAGCGTCGCCAACCGCTGCTGGCCCTGGGACCCGAACGTTATGAGATCCACCCCGCCAAGCGACACCTCAAAGTCGTCCCGGTGCGGCCCCACCGATGTTGCGCCGCGTTCGATATCGGCGCCGTGAGCCTCCCTGAGCGCCTCGGCGTACTCATCCGGGGTAACGCTATAGGAATAGCGCACGGCGGCCTTCTCCGGGCCGTACAGGGCCCTTAGAGAGGAAGCGAAGTGCTCATCGAGGACCGGCATGGCCTCCTCACGTCCCCGAAGGAGTTGTTCGCCGAGGTCCACCACCTTCCTGTCCCATGTCGAGAGCGTACGCTCCGAGGAGAACCCGTCCCGGATGCGCCGGAGGAGCTGGTTGCGTTGCTGGACGGCCTTGGCGTACTCGCCCGTGGCCCTGGCGTAGGACGGACGAAGGGTCGAGAGCAGGCCGTCGAGGAACTCCCGGCGGTCGGACGGAGCGCCCTTGACGATCCTGATGTCGTCCGGGAAGAAGTTCACCGCCCGCACGCCGGCCCCGCCAGCAGCATAGCTGGCCAGGGATGGAGCGGGGGCGCCGTCCACGGTAAGACGCTTTTTCTGTCCAGGGGCGTAGCCGACGGCCACCTTCCGCTCCTGTCCGGAGCCTTCGGTGGCTATGCGGGCCTCGATGCGGGCGAAGTCGGCGCCCCAGCGGACGACCTCGGGGTCGTTCGTGGTGCGCGGCGAGGAGCCCGTAACGGCGAAGGCGACGGCTTCGAGGAGGTTTGTCTTTCCCTGGGCGTTGTCCCCGACCACGACGTTCAGGCCGGGTTTTAGGAGCACCGTGTCGTCGGCGTAGTTGCGGAAGTTGACGAGCCGCAGGGCGCGCAGGTACGAGGTCAACGAACTTCCACCCGTTCGTTCCCCTCTCCCACCTCGATCACGTCGCCGCTCTGGAGCTTCCGGCCGCGGCGGGTTTCGATCTCCCCGTTGACCCGCACCTCGCCCGCCTGTATCAGGATCTTCGCCTCTCCCCCACTTCCCACGGCGTCCGAAGCCTTGAGCGCCTGGCCGAGCGTCATCCCTGGGGTCAAGTCCACCCGGAGGGCACTAACTCTGGGCCGGGTCACGCATCGGCATGATCAGGTACAGAAAGTCTGTCTGCTCACCAGAGTTTCCGCCATCATCGCCGTTCTCGCCAGGGACGATCAAACCGGGCTTCAACGCCTCGTTGAACTTGAAGAGCACTTTTTCCGTGTCCACCGCGGAGACGCCATCCAGCAAGTATCCGGGATTGAAGGAGATATGGAAGTCGTCCTCGCTCGAGGCCGGCAGATTCTCGTGGGCCTCGCCGATCTCCTGGCTACGTACGATCACCTCGACGGAGCCATCCGAGAACGCCAGGCTCACCGGCACCGGCGGCGTCTGGCGCTGGGCGAAGAGGTTGACGCGCCTGAGAGTTTCGATCAGGGCTTCGCGTGGCACGGAGATCTGGCGCTGGAAGCTCGTTGGAAGCAGGCGCTGGTACTCGGGAAAGTTCCCCTCAATGAGCCGGGTGCCGAAGAGCACATCTCCTATCCGGAATAGCGCCTGGTTCTCGGAGAGCGAGACCTCCACGTGCTCCTCGTCGGAGCCGGAGAAGATCCTGGCCACCTCCTGCATGGCCCTTGCCGGTATGATCGCCTTCCTCGAACCGTCGAACGTGGTCGCGAGATCCGTCTCCTTGATGCTGAGACGGTACGAGTCGGTGGTGACCATCTTGACCCTCGACTCTTCGAAGCTGATGAGAATGCCGGTTAGCACGGGCCGTGTCTCGTCCCGCGAGTACGACCGCGACACCTTTTCCACGGTCTCCACGAGTACCTCGCCCGGCATGGAAAACGAGCTCTCCTCTTCGAAGCGCGGAAGCTGCGGAAAGTCCTCCGCAGCGTAGGCCCGGATCTGGTACTCGTTCTGCCCGGCCGCGAGCTTCACGTACCCGCCGGAACGGTCGTGCTCCAGACGAAGCTCTCCCCCCGGCTGCGAACGCACCACGTCGTTGAAGATCCGGGCCGGCACCACCACCCGGCCTTCTTCCTCGACTTCCGCCGGCGACGACGTCTGGATCGAAACCTCCATGTCCGTCGCGGACAGCCTTACTTCGTCTCCTCTTGCCTCCAGCAGCACGCCACTGAGCAACTGAACCGTCGATCTCGCCGACACCCCGCGCGATGCGAGGGCGAGCTTTTTGCTGAAGAGATCCGTGTTGCAAACAGCCCTCATAGCACCTCCCTTTCGTCCTTATTATTATTCTAAAACCATATATTTATTATCTTAGTAATAATAATAAGGCCTGTGGATAGTGTGGATAACTCCTAAATACCTTTTATCTAAGCCGCGCAGCCCCCGTGCCCCCTGTGGACAAAAATGTGGATTAGTGCCGTTTACCTGTGGACAAATTGTGGATAAACACCCCACTTATCCACAACCTACATCTATCCACAATTCTATCCACAACTTTATCCACAGTTTTCACCCCTCTTATCCACAACTTTATCCACAACCCACATAGGATAGAGCGTATATAAACCTCTGATATACGAAATATAAGATATAGTTATCCACAATTTGGAAGAGTTTTCCACAGTTTCTGTGGATAATCTGACGTTTCTGTGGATAACCTCTGCTTCTTATCCACAGAAACGTCGTCCGTTGTGGACAATGTGTGGATAATTTTTAGACTTGTATGCTCGGGGCGTGTTACAAAGTGGTCCCCCTGTGGGGAGGGGTTTATGGGTGTCTGGTGGGGTGTTTATCGCTTGCTTTTGATGTGGAAGGTGATCTCGTGTATCTGGTTGAAGACGTCACGATCGCTGTTTATGAGGTTGGAGATTTTGGCGGTCGCGTGCATGACGGTGGAGTGATCCCGGCCGCCGAAGGCTTTGCCGATCTTGGGTAGAGATTCGTCCGTGAGTTCGCGGCAGAGATACATGGCGATCTGTCGCGGGTAAGCAAAAGGTTTGGAGCGGCTGGCCCCCACTAGATCTTGCTTGGCGACGCCGAAGTAGCGGCAGACCTCGTGCTGGATGAGTTCGACCGGGATCTCCCGGTACGCCTGGTCCGGCAGGATGTCTTTGAGGACCTCCTCCGCGAGATCCACGCTGATATCGCGCCCGTAGAGCGAAGAGTAGGCAAGGATACGCACCAGCGCGCCTTCAAGCTCCCGGATGTTGGTCGAGACCTTCGAGGCGATGAACGTCAGGACCTCGTCGTCCACCTCCAGGCGGTCCATCATGGCCTTTTTGCGCAGAATAGCGATCCTGGTCTCCAGGTCAGGGGGCTGTATGTCGGTGACGAGACCCCACTCGAAGCGGCTTATCAGCCGGCTCTCCAGAGTCTGGATGTACCTCGGGTGCCGGTCGGAGGCTATGGCAATCTGCTTGTTCTCCTCGTACAGCGCGTTGAAGGTATGGAAGAACGCCTCCTGCGTCTCGACCTTCTTCTCCAGGAACTGGATGTCGTCTATGAGAAGCACGTCGTTCTCGCGGTAACGTCTCTGGAATTCCAGGGGTGCGTTGGCGCCGATGGAGTTGATGAAGTCGTTGGTGAACTGCTCGCAGGTAACGTACCGGACCCTCATGCTCGGGTCCTGCTCCTCGACGTACTGGCCCACGGCGTGCAAGAGGTGAGTCTTCCCGAGCCCCACTCCGCCATAAATGAAGAGAGGGTTGTACACCACGCCCGGCGTCTCGGCCACCGCAAGCGCGGCCGCATGGGCGAAGCGGTTGCCGGCGCCGATGACGAAGGTGTCGAAGGTGTACTTGGCCTTGAACGGACGCGGGGTTCGTGCGGTGCGCACGGACTCCATCCCCTCCATTGCACTGCCGTTGCCCTCCCCCATCCGTCTCCTAGCGTCGCGACCACCGACACTAACCACCAGGGTCGTATCGTCGCTACCGAGCACCGAACTCAACGCCTCTTCGAGGAGCGGTCGAAATCGGCTTTCTATATATTCCTTGGCGAAAGCGTTGGGGACGGAGATCTCCAGACGTTGGTCGTGAAGGTCCACGGGCCGGGTACCCTCGAACCACACACGCAGCGAGGGAGCATTGATGTGCTCGGAAACGCGGTCGAGAACTTCCGCCCATACGGTCTCTACCTTCGCGGCCACAGGCTACTTGACCCAGGTGTTGACTATGGCCTCCACGAGATCCTGGCCCAGCGGGGAGATCACACGCTTCCCCGACTCGTCGGTGCTGACCAGACCATGCTCCTCCAGGACCGAGAGATCCCGGTAAGCGGTGCTGACGCTGATCTCCAACCAATCCGCGACGGTCGAGGGACCGACCTCGCCACATTCGAGGACCGTGATCAAAGCCTTCTGCTGCCGCTCCGAGATGTTCATCCGGGGTACCGCATCAGGATACTTCCGCGTCGGCGGCGCCTCCCCAACGACCGGCGCATCGGTTTTCGCGTCTTCACCACCGGCCGGAACCGAGATCGTCACGACGGCGCCACCACCGATGTTGTCCTCGACGAGCAGCGTGCCACCTGACCTCTCTACCGCTGTCCGGGCGATGCCGAGGCCGGCTCCCACCCCTCGTATCTCCTCCAGCGCCTCCGGCGAAGCGCCACTGAAACCGAACTCCACGGCCTGACCTTTCTGTCTTATGCCGGACCCTCTGTCGGAGATACGTACGGTATTGCCCCCGTCGAAGATCGAAACAACCACTCCTCGGTACTCGGCGTGTATAAGGTTCTCCACGACCTCCCTGACGGCCTTCTCGGGCACCCGTCCCTCGGCCTCCTCTACCTTCTCCGCCACAAGCCTTGTGAACTTCGTCGTGGCCGCCCGCGGACTTGCCGCAGCGACCTCGCTCACCTCCGGCGTCCCGTCATCCGGGTAGACCGCCACGCGGATGCTGATGCCCGATGATTCCGCCCTTCTGTCTATGCGCTCGCCGTGGATCATCCCCGAGGAGGAATTTAGCAGCACCCCGGTAGCTTCGCTATAGCTGGGGAAAACAAAAGGCAACTTTGCAGAGCATTAACAAAGTTATCCACATAATTTTCCACAGCCTGTGGATAACTATGGTGCCCACTGTATCAAAGAGCCGATCAAACCTCCTGATAACGTCCGTGAGAAGCTTTTACTACTTGCAAGCGGCTGAAGTACATGAAACAAAAACGCACGTTTTGCAGAGCTTTTCTGAGAAGATAAGGGTAGAGATTTCTCCATGCCTCCATCGTACGGCAGGGGTTTGGTTGGATGGCACATGCCAGTTCGGATATACTCATTCGCGCTATCTGACGAACATTCGAACCGTATCCGAGGAGTTTCCATGAAGCGCACTTATCAGCCGAACCGCCGCAAACGAGCGAAGACGCACGGATTTCGCAAGCGGATGAGCACGGTGGGAGGACGCAGGGTTATTGGTGACCGCCGGCGCCGCGGTCGCAAGCGGCTGGCCGTCTAGATCGTTGCCGGTTCGCAAGCGTACGCGGCTAACGGATTCACCCGAGTTCGAGCGGGCGTACCGTAGGGGCAAGGCTTTCAGGGGAAGGTTGTTCTCCGTACATGAGTTCCCGAATGAACTCGGAAACTCCAGGTTGGGCCTTTCCGTATCCAAGAAGGTGGGCAATGCGGTGACGCGCAACGTGGTGCGTAGGAGGCTCAGAGAAGCCTTTCACGCGACGCTGCCACAGGTTTCGGGGGCTTCTGACTTCGTTATCTCGGCGCGCCCACCAGCTGCGGATGCGAGCTTTTTGGAATTGGGGGAGGAGTTGGTCAAGGCTCTCCGGAAGCTCGACCGTTTAGAGGATGCTCGCGAAGAAGGAGCGAAGTCTCGCTAATGATCGCGAAGCCGGCGATATGGTTGATCAGGGTCTATAAGAGAACCCTCTCCCCCATGTTGCCGCCTTCCTGCAGGTTTTCGCCGAGTTGTTCCCAGTACGCTCTGGAAGCTTTGGAGAAGTACGGCTTGCTCAAGGGAACGGCTCTCGGTATATACCGCCTGCTGCGCTGCCATCCGTTTTCCAGAGGAGGGTTCGACCCGGTAAAGTGAAGAGATACGCATGAACGCAATAACCAACTTTTTCTCCAACCTGTTCGGCCCGGTAGTGAATGTTCTGGGCCAGGTTCTCTTGTTTTTCTACAACACGCTCGACCCAGTGCTTGCGAACCCCTGGTGGTTGAGTATTGCGGCGCTCACCGTGGTCGTGCGGACGTTGCTCTTCCCGCTCACCATCAAGCAGGTGAAGAGCATGCGGGCGATGCAGGACCTCAAGCCCGACATGGACCGGATACGGAATCAATACCAGGGCAACCGCCCGAAACAGCAGGAAGAGACGATGAAGCTCTACCAGGAACGCGGCGTGAACCCGCTCGGCGGGTGCCTGCCCGTCCTGGTACAAATGCCGGTATTTATCGGCATGTTCTACGTCATACGCCAGTTTGGCGGCTACAAAGTCGGCGATCGCGTCGTCCCGCCACAGTACGATAGCTTCCACGATGGCGGCATCCTGTGGTTCCAGAACCTTTCGCAGGCGGACCCGTACCACATCCTCCCCATCCTCTCCGCGGTGACCATGCTTGCGGCAACGGAGATCACCGCGAAGAACATAGATCCACAGCAGCGCTGGATCATGCGTCTCCTGCCTATCGGTGTCACCGTCTTTTTGTGGAGCTTTCCGGCGGGTCTGTTCGTCTACTGGATAACCTCGAACCTTGTCACGCTGGTGCAGAACTACGTGATCTACCACCACGGTCCTGGCAAGAAGCCGTCTGGCGCCGACTCCAGCATAGCCGAAACCAAGAAGGGTACCCCGGTTGGTGAATCGGATCCTTTACCAGGCCGAAATGGCTCTGAACAGCAGACCGGGCCGCAACCGGAGGACGCCGAGAGCAGAGCGGCGAAAGTAGCCAAGAGGAAACGTAGAAAGAAGAAAAAATGACACCTGAGAGAGAGTTCAATGCCGCCACAGTGGACGCAGCGGTCGAAGAAGCCGCGAGCAAGCTTGGCATGCCGGCCGACGAGATTTCCTACGAGGTGACAGACCCAGGTAGCTCCGGCTTTATGGGTATAGGCGCCAGGGACGCTCGAATACTGGTAACCGTGGACGAGACCGTCGAGAGGACGGAAGCCACTCTCCCGGAACCGGAACTTGCGTCTGGCCACGATCATGTAGACGACACTATTACGCAGGATGAACCAGAAGGCGACGTGGACCTGGAAGCGGCGCCTGAGGAATTGTTAGACGATGCCAGGAAGTACATGGAAACCGTGGTCGAGGCTTTGGATCTCGCCGATTCTAGACTGGACATCTACGACGCCGGAGAGTTCGTTGCCGTCGATGTTGCGACGGAGGAAGCCGGCCTTTTTATTGGTCAAAAGGGCGAAACCATTGACGCACTGCAATATTTGCTCAACGTGGCTGTCTACAAGAATCGTCCTTTCGCGAAGCGTATTATCCTGGACTCGGAGGGCTACCGGCAGCGCCGCATCGAGGCCCTCCAGGGTATGGCCCACCGCAGCGCCCGCCGCGCGGTCCGTGAACAGCGCGCGGTGGAACTGCCTCCAATGAGCCCGGCAGAACGACGCGTCGTCCACATGTTCTTGACGGACAATCAGCGAGTGACGACTGAGAGCGAAGGCGTCGGCGAGAATCGCAGAGTACACATCTCTCCAACCTGATCTCAAATTAGTTTCACGTGAAACGGCCCAAGACAGGTGTATGCTGAAGCAAACAATTGTCCGCAATGCCCCCGGCTAACGGCAACTCCCGAGATGTTTCACGTGAAACACGACGTATGCGAGTAAGGGACATGTTTGTGGAGCAAGCTCGTTTGTGGGGTGTGGAAGTCTCTGAGATCACGTCGGACCGTATTAATCAGTACGTAGAATTGTTGGGCGGTTACGACAAAGCCAATGTAATCGGCACGAGAGATCCCGATGCATTGCTGCTAGATCACGTCCTAGACTCCCTGAGTTGCTTCCTGTTCCAGCCGCTCTGGGTGGCGCAAACCCTGGCTGATGTAGGTTCAGGCGCCGGGTTGCCCGGGATTCCGCTCAAGTTAATGTCACCCGACTTACGCACCACATTTATCGAATCCACGGGAAAAAAGGCCAGCTTCCTAAACTATGCTACGCAGAACCTGGGTTTCGACGACGTTTACGTCAAGAACCAACGGGTCGAAGAGGTTGCAGCGGAGTTGGATCAGCGGGCAAGCTACGATACGGTGACGGCCAGGGCCGTGGCCTCTCTCCCCGTATTGGCCGAGTATTGCGTGCCCCTGGTCCGCGAAGGAGGCCATGTCATCGCCATGAAGGGCGTGCTTTCCGAAGCGGAACTCTTCGAGGGTAAGCGAGCCGCGGAACAAATCGGTGCCCGGATTACAGGGGTCATGGCCGTTCCAATGCTACGAGAGATGCGCGCCAGAGATCGGACACTCGTTATCCTGCAAAAGATGCGTCCCACCCCCGAAGGCTATCCACGTAGAGCAGGGACGGCCAAGAAGCGTCCTCTCGGCACAGCCTGACAAACCAATAATTCGGCCGGCCATGCTAATATGCCGGTCGTGACGACCATTGTCGCAATAGTCAATCAGAAGGGTGGGGTGGGGAAAAGCACCACCGCCATCAACCTGGCGGCCTACCTCGCCAGCCGAGACGAACGAATCCTGGTCGTGGACATGGACCCGCAGAGTAATGCCACGAGCGGTCTTGGGGTCGTTCCCGAGTCGGATCGGAGCATGTACGAGGTCTTGCTGGAAGGCAAGCCGTTGCAGCAGGTGGCAGTTGAGACCGAAGTCCCGGGCCTCGAGGTTGCGCCTTCCAGCATAAATCTGGTAGGGGCGGAAGTTGAGCTGGTCTCCGCGCTGGCGCGCGAGTTCAAACTCAAGAAGGCCCTGGAAAAATTGCCCTCCGGCGTGTATGACCGAGTTCTTCTGGACTGTCCGCCGTCTCTGGATCTCCTCACCCTCAACGCGCTGACTGCGGCGGATGAAGTCCTCATTCCGATACAGTGCGAGTATTACGCCCTCGAAGGCCTCACCCAATTGATGCGTAGCATAAGGATGGTGCGGGAGGAGCTCAACCCGGCTCTGAAGGTGGGAGGGGTACTTCTGACCATGTTCGATTCGCGCACCAACCTGGCGCACCAGGTGGCCGAGGAGGTGCGGTCGTTTTTCGGAGACCGCGTATTCCACACCCTGATACCCCGCAACGTACGGCTGAGTGAGGCGCCCAGCTACGGAATGCCTGTAGCCTTGTACGCACCAAAGAGTTCGGGGGCGGAAGCCTACGCCGCCGTGGCCGACGAGGTTCTGGCCCGTGGGTAGAAGGGGTTTGGGACGTGGCCTATCCGCGCTTATAGCCACGGGCGAGAGCGTGGGCGGGCTGAAATTCGAGGAGATACCGACATCCGCAATCCGGCCGAACACCCGCCAGCCGCGGCGCAGCTTCCCTGAGGCGGGTATCCGGGAGCTTTCGGCTTCCATCCGGGAGGTCGGCATACTGCAACCACTGGTCGTTCGCTCCACCGAAAGCGGCTTCGAGCTAATCGCCGGAGAGCGGCGTCTGCGGGCTGCCAAAGAGGCCGGGCTCGACCGGGTTCCAGTTCTGATCCGCCAGGCCGCGGACAACGAGTCCATGGAGTTGGCCCTGGTGGAGAACCTGCAACGTGAGGATCTCAACCCTCTGGAAACGGCTGCCGCGTATCAGGCGCTCATGGAAGGCTTCGGGCTAACCAAGGAGCAACTCGCGGTCCGATTGGGCAAGAGCCGGGCCGCCGTGACCAACACGCTCCGCCTGGCGCAACTTCCCATGGGGATACAGTCCATGCTCCTCGGAGGCAAGCTGACAGAAGGCCATGCTCGGGCCATATTAGGCCTGGAGAACGAAGATCAGATGCTGCATCTCGCAGAAAAGGTACAGGCAGAGAGGCTCTCCGTGCGCAAGACCGAGCAACTGGTGCGCGACCACCTTGCGGGCACTCCAGAGTCACAGCAAAAGGCGCCAAAGACGGGTGGGGTCGAAGTCCCGAGCGACTTCGAGAGGGCGTCGCGCATGATGCAAGAGGCGCTCGAGCTGCCCGTGAAGGTGCGGCCTTCCAGAAAAGGCGGGAGAGTGGAGATCCAGTTTCGCGAACGCAGCGAACTGGAAGCCCTTTTGTCCCTTCTCACCTCAAAAGAAGAACCCGTATCAAAGTAACACAAATATCAAAATAATTGTAAAGTTTAACTGGCATGCTGCCTACAGGCTCACTGGCGGATATTGTAGAATGCTGCTCTCGCTGCGGTTCGGGGCGTGGTTTGGTGCAATTTGGAGGGGACGTCATGGCTTTTGGGAGGACGAAGACGGCGGGGGTGCTCATGGCCGTAGCGTCGGTGGTGTTGTTCGCTGGCGCTGCCGGCGCGCAAGGCGCCGGGAAGCAGGGTGATCGGGGTCCGCAGGCTGCTTTGAGGGCGCAGGTGCAGCAGCAGAACGTGCTGTTGGACGAGGGGATAGAGGATCTCTCGGCCATGGGGGCGAGGCTGGAAGATACTCAGGCCCAGCTGTACCGGGCGCAGGCTCGTGCCCGGGAGCTCAGGTCTCAAACTAGGGCTTTGAAACGCGATCTGAAGGTGTATCGAGAGACTTTCGAGGCATCCAAGGAGGACTACGAGGAGCAGGCGCGGGCCGCATACAAAGGGGACGACCTCGAAGGGTTGATGGCTCTGCTCCAGAGCCTCCTCGGCAATAATGCGGCTTTCAGTTTATCCCACGACTTCAGGGTAGCCGGCATCCTGCTCGACAGCCAGGAGAACCTCGATAATTACGAGGACAGCCGGCAAACTTTGAGCAACACTATCCGGCAAATTTCGCAAAAGAAGAGCGCTTATAACGAGGTGTTGGAAGAGCAGAAAGCGCGGACGGCGGACCTGCGCCGGCAGGAGGAGAAGCTCGATGCTGCCATAGCCAGGATACGCTCCGACAGGAACGTGGCCGAAGCCCGCCTTCAAGAACTCAAGGTCCGGGAGCGCGAGAGGCTACGCAAGACCCGTTCGGCGACCGGCGGTGATAGTCCGCCGCAGGCTGAAGAAAAACCACGAGATGTCGTTAACACGCCACGAGATAGTAGCGATAAGCCACGAGTTGGCGGAGACAAGCCACGGGAGGGTGGCGGTGACAGGTCACGGGATGGTGGAGACGAGCCGCGAGATGGTGGACACAAGCCGCGAGATGATAGGGACACCTTGCAGGATAACGCGGGCAATCCGCGAGGCGAGGGTGACACGTTGCGCGAGACGGAGAATGAGGTAGCGCAAGAGGATATCTTCGTCCAACCTTTAGAGCACGTGTCCAGGGCGACGTACCTGAGGCTCTACCAGAAGGCCGCCAGGGATTACGGCTTCGCCAGGGACTGGTACATCCTGGCCGCCGTGGGGAAGGTAGAGTCCAACCACGGCGAGAGCATGGGGACTTCGAGCGCCGGTGCGATGGGACCGATGCAGTTCCTGCCTTCGACCTGGGAAAGCTCTGGGGTGGACGGCAACGGAGATGGGAAAGCGAACATCATGGACCCACGAGACGCCATACCAGCAGCCGCCGGCTACCTGAGAGATGGCGGGGCGCCCGATGACTGGTACGCTGCCCTCTACTCGTACAACCACGCCGACTGGTACGTCAAGGAAGTCCTGGCCGTAGCCGAGACCTACCGCAAGGCGGCGAAGGACGACCGGGTCGGACCTTACGTCTGAGGTCTACACCCAGAACGGCAAGCCTTGGGATGACTTCCGGGCCGCGTTTTTCGTGCAGTTTGCACAAAGACCGAAGGCAACGCCTTCTCTAGCATGGGCTGTCTGATCTTGCTAGAGAAGGGGAACGTATGCTGTTCAACCATCGCTTTCGTTTCGTCCTGTGGTCGGCGATTTGCGTCGCGGCTGTCGCGGGGCTCGCGGGTTGCGGGGGAAACTCCGGCAGGGAAGGCGCCGCCGATGGTGGGTCTTCGGGAGAAGGTGGAGGACACCATGGAGGGGTGCTGAGCGTGTTCGCCGCCTCTTCGCTCACGGATGCGTTCGGAGACCTGGCGGGGATCTTCGAGGAGCGGAATCCCGGCGTGGAGGTACGCCAGAGCTTCGAGTCCAGCTCCATTTTGCTGACCCAGATCCAGCAGGGCGCGCCCGCCGACGTATTCGCCTCCGCCGCCGAGGAGGAGATGGACACCGCCATGAAGGACGGTCTGGTCGCCGGAAAATCCCGGATATTCGTGAAAAACTGCGAGGTCGTCATGGTGCCGAAAGACAACCCGGCCGGCATACGAGAGTTTCGGGACGTCGCGGAGCCAGGGGTGAAGCTCGTCCTCGCCGAAGAAGGGGTTCCGGCCGCCGACTACGCGGTGGAGATACTGGACAAGACCAACGCGGAGTACGGTAGCGGCTTCAAAGCGGACGTCCTCTCGAACGTGGTCTCCCGGGAGGCCGACGTGCGGGCGTCCGTCAACCGGGTAGTAGTCGGCGACGCCGACGCCACGTTCGGCTACGCCAGCGACTACACGCCCGACATAAGGGACAGGGTGAAGGTGGTCCGGATACCCGAAAACCTCAACATCGTGGCGACCTACCCGATAGCCGCGCTCAAAGATGCCAAGGACCCTGAGTTGGCGCGGAAGTGGGTGGAACTGGTGACGAGCGAGGAGGGGCGGCGCGTGCTCGAGAAGTGGAACTTCGAGCCCGCTGCCTGATGGGATGAAACGAAGGCGATTCCCGAGGCCGGTCTGGAGAGGTGACGCGCTCGCCTCCGGGTTGGCCGCCGGCGCCCTCGCCCTGGTCGCTGGCTTCATAAGCCTGCCCATCTTGAGCCTCATCCTGTGGACCGTCAGCGAGGACTCGTGGCGGGCGATGGCTTCGCCGGAGGCGCGGGACGCCCTTCTGCTCAGCGCCAAGACCACGGCGATCTCGATGCTCATCGTTGTCTCCGTCGGGACGCCCGCAGCATACGTCCTGGCCCGGGCATCGTTTCCCGGAAAACGGCTCGTGGACGCCCTCGTGGATATACCGGCTGTATTGCCGCCGTCCGCGGCGGGCATCGCGCTGCTGCTGACCTTCGGGCGGTTCGGGCTGGTGGGGAAGTACTTCGACGCTTTCGGGGTGACGATCAGCTTCACCACCGCGGCGGTCGTTATAGCCGAGGTCTTCGTCGCCGCCCACTTCTATGTGCGCCAGGCCGCCGTCGGGTTCGCCGGGGTGCGGCGCGACGTGGAGGAGGCGGCCCTGGTGGACGGCGCCGGACGTCTCTCGACCTTCACCCGGGTGACGGTTCCGCTGGCGTTCCCGGCGCTGGTGGCGGGCGCGGTGATGGCGTGGGCGCGGGCTCTCGGGGAGTTTGGCGCTACGATCATCTTCGCCGGCAGCTTCCGGGGCGTGACGCAGACTATTCCACTGGCCATCTTCGCCGAGTTTCAGAGCAATATCGACGCCGCCGTAGCGCTCTCCGTACTGGTCTTGGGTTTCGCCTTTGTCGTGATCCTGACCGTCAAGTACCTGACCAGGAGGGCGACGGAGTACGAAAACTAGGCCCGCCCAGGTTTCAGAACTTCAGGCAATGTCCCCGTCGTCCGTCAGGACCATGACGTCGGTGGCCTTGACGAGCGCGGTGGCCTGCTTGCCGGGCTCCAGGCCGAGCTCGTCGGCGCTCTCGCGGGTGATGAGGGCGACCATATGGTTGTCTCCGACCTGGAGGGTCACCTTGGCCGCAGCCTCGCCTTTGACTACCTCGGTGATCGTGCCAGGCAGCCGGTTACGGGTGCTGATCTGCATCGGGGTCTCCATTCTCTATCGCCAACAGCCCCAACTGTAGCGCAAGAGCTACCCGGTGACTCCTCAACTCCAAACCCGTCAGCTTCTGGATGCGATCC
>JACCTS010000084.1 GCA_013812245.1 Rubrobacter sp. | reverse complement strand
TGCAACGCGAGATCGGCTCTGGGGGGATGTCCCGCGTCTTCCTGGGCCGAGACGAGGTTCTCGACCGTCCCGTGGCCGTGAAGATCCTGAAGACCGAGTACGGTGACACGGACATCGGCGCCCGCTTCCAGCGTGAAGGACGCACGGCGGCGAAACTCTCTCATCCGAACATCGTGCAGGTCTACGACGCCTCAGAGGGAGAGTTCGAGGGCGAAGAGACCTCATACATCGTGATGGAATACGTCTCAGGCGGAGACCTGAAGGCGCTCATAGACGAGTATGGCACGCTGCCCGGAGGACGGCTCTCGGCGGTGGGCGCGGAGGTGGCGGCGGGTCTGGCGCACGCGCACGAGCGCGGTGTGATCCACCGCGACATCAAGCCGCACAACGTGTTGCTCGAGGAACACGGCCGCGCCCGGCTGACGGACTTTGGCATAGCTCGCGCTCTCGACACCACCCAGGCGACCCGGACGGGCTCCTACCTCGGGACGGCGCTGTACTCCCCGCCGGAGCAGCTCCGGGGCGAGGAGGTGACGCCCAAGAGCGACGTTTACTCCCTGGGCGCCACGCTCTACCAGGCGGCGACCGGCGAGTTGCCATTTACCGGCACCCCCATAGAGATCGCCAGCCAGCACGTCTCCAGAGAGCCGACCGCGCCACGCGAGATCAACCCCGACGTCAGCGGGTCGATGGAGGCCCTGATCCTGTCGTGCATGAGCAAGGACCCCGACGCCCGCCCCACGGTCGACGAGGCCCGAATATCCCTACTGGAAGCGGGCCGGGGTGCCCACGCCACCCGCGTCTACACCGAAGCTCCCGCCGAAGAGCCTCCCCCAGGGCGCACCCCGCCTCCAGTTTCTCCCCCGAGAACGGCTAGAGGAGGCCCCCGTGGAAGACGGTCGGGGGCGCTGCTGGTGATTCTGGCTATCGTCGCCGTGCTCGCCGTGATCGGGGCGCTCGCCCTCGCGGCGTCCAGGCTGAGTGGAGATGGGGGGCAGCAGGCAGGTGGCGGCGGAGGACAGGAGGTGCAGGCGAACGCCCAGTCGAACGGCGAGCCCTCCGGCAACGGGCGAGGCGGGGGAGATCAGGGAGCTTCCGGCGGGCAAACGGCCAGCCAATCGGCTAGCCAATCGGCCACGGCCACGGCCACGGCATCGGCCACGGCATCGGCATCCTCCGAGAGCCAGTCGGCAGGGTCGGGATCGGGTACGTCGGGGGGGGCGGCGGAAGTGGCCGAACAGACGGTGGAAGATTTCTATACATTAGCCGCTCAGGAGGACTACGACAGGTCCTATGATTTGTTGAGCGCGGGGTGGCGTCAGGCGCAATTCCCCTCGCAAACCGACCTTGAGGGGACGTTCGCCGAGGTGGAAGACATTACGTTCGTGGAAGGACCCACGGCCGAAGTCTCCGGCAACACAGCGACCGTCACGGGCACGACGAGGGCCGAGCTTACCACCGAGACCCAACGGAACGAAGGAACCTGGTTTCTGGTGAGAGACAACGGTGAGTGGCTGATAGACGAGTGGGACGTCAACAAGATCAGCAGCACGCCCGCGTGAATATAATGAGCGCAGGCTACGGAAGGAATTTGTTCTGAAGACCATCTTCACGGCCGTGACCTCAGCGATAATCGGCGGGCTGGTGGCCGCGCTGTTCGTCCTGTTCGGGATGGAGTGGCTGGATGCGGGATCCGGCGGTGTAACGATCCGGGAGTCTTCGCCGCCGTCGGTCTCCGAGACGCCGGACGTCTCCGGCGATACTTCCGAGAGTCCGGCGGTCGGCGAGGTGTACGCGAGCCAGGGGCCCGGCGTGGTGAGCGTGGACGTGGTCTCGGACGTCGGTCCGGCCGGGGGCTCGGGGTTCGTCCTGGACGATAACGGTCACGTCATCACCAACCAGCACGTGGTGGAAGGGGCCAACGAAGTAACCGTCAGGTTCTCCGGTGGCGCCCGCAGGGATGCCCGCATCGTCGGCGAAGACCCTTCGACGGACGTGGCGGTGCTGGAGGTGGACGCGCCCAGGGACACCCTGAGGCCCTTGACGCTTGGCGACTCGGATTCTCTTGAGGTCGGGGAGCCGGTGATCGCCATGGGCAACCCGCTGAACGTGGGGTTGAGCGTGACGACCGGCATCGTAAGCGGGATAGGACGTCCGATCAAAGCCCCCAACAACTACACCATTGATGACGCCGTCCAGACCGACGCGGCCATAAGCTCCGGCAACTCCGGCGGTCCCCTGATGGATGCGCGCGGGACGGTCATCGGTATCAACTCCCAGGTCGCCTCCGGCGGCACCACGGGCGTGGCGCAGGGCGTGGGCTTCGCGGTGCCGATCAACACGGTCAAGAATGTCGTGGAGCAGCTCATAACCACGGGCGAGGTGGAACACGGCTACATCGGGGTGCGGATGTTCTCAGCAGGTATCGGGGAGCTCGAGGCGTACACCACCCTCTCCCGAAACCAGCTCCGAGAGGAGTACGGCATGCCGGAAAGTGGGGCCATAGTGAGCGCGGTCACCCCAGGCGGCCCGGCGGACGACGTGGGCATCGCCGGCGGCGAAGAAGAGGAGATCGAGGGTCTGCCTGTCCCCATCGGCGATGTGATCACCGATGTCGCGGGCCGGAGCGTGACGACGCCGGACGACGTGATCTCGGTCGTCAACTCCCGCAAACCCGGCGACCGCCTGAACCTCACCATCGTCACCCCAGGCGAGGAACCTCGCAAGGTCGAGCTCACCGTCGGCTCTCAGCCCGATTGATTGTAGATCCCGCACAGGTACAACGCGTGAGAGGTGCGTTTGCTTCGCCTGCGGCAAGGTGATACAGTCCCGCCTTGCCGTCAGGGACGGCGGGTTGCAGAACGTTCCGGGTGGGCGGGGACATGGCCTGTCCGGGACACGGAAATGCTGGAGGTAACGGTGGCGCGCGGTACGGTCAAATGGTTCTCTGACGAGAAGGGCTATGGTTTCATCGAGAACGTGGACGGCAGCGAAGATGTCTTCGTCCACTACTCCGAGATAGTCGGGGATGGCTTTCGGACGCTGGAAGAAGGCAACGTGGTCGAGTTCGAGGTCGTGGACGGTCGCGGTGGCAAGCAGCAGGCCTCGAAGGTCGAGGTCGTAGGCTAGGGAGAACGGGACGCAACTTTTTCATGGAGGCCGGGGTTCCTGTCACCTCGGCCTCCGTGGCTTCGGGGGATGGTTTGCCAGGAGCGGTCGAAGAGTCCAAGCGCGCCGCCGCCCGCGAGGGCGTTGACGGCTACGTGCGGAGCGGTATGGTCGTGGGGCTCGGCAGCGGCACGACGGCCGCATTCGCGGTACTTCGGATCGGCGAGTTGCTTCGATCGGGCGAGTTGCGCGATGTACGCGGGATACCGACCTCGGAGGCGACCGCCCGGATGGCCCGGGAGGCCGGCATCCCCCTGGTGGGACTTGACGATGCGCGCCCCGACCTCACGATAGACGGGGCCGATGAGATCAACCCCAGCCTCGACCTCATCAAAGGCCGTGGCGGCGCGCTCCTGAGGGAGAAGATCGTCGCAGCCTCCGGTGGGGAACTCGTCGTCATTGCCGACGGCTCGAAAATGGTAGACGCTCTTGGAGAAGGACCGCTCCCGGTCGAGGTAGACCGCTTCGGGTACGAAGTCACGCTGAACACCCTTGCATCCCTGGGATGCGAGCCGGAGTTGCGGCTGCTTCCTGGCGAAGAACCCCATCCGTTCGTCACCGACGGTGGGCACTACACGGCGGACTGCCTTTTCCCCTCCATCCCGGACCCGGCGGCGCTGGAGGCCGAGATCCGGAGCATCCCCGGCGCCCTGGAGTGCGGCCTGTTCGTCGGCCTCACACGGGCCGCGGTCGTCGCCCGCGGCGAGGCAGGGGTGAGGGTGAAGGTCATCGAGGCGTAGCGTCCGCGGCTCCGGCGATCGTACCCTTGTCCTCAAGCTGTGAGGAATACCCCACGCCTTCTACAACGCGGGCTCAAAGACCGCCAGAGTCATGGAGATCCTCGCGCCGGGGAACAGGTTCGGGGGCTACTTCGACGCCTACGAGGAGATCGTGTCGAGCGAGATGAGCGAGGACCAACACCGCAAGGCCCGGACCGAACTCGGCGAACGCTACGGAATAACCTGGCACGACGAGCGCATCCCGGAGGTCGAAGCTCTGTTCAGTATCGGGTCCTAGTATCGTGTGACGCCTGATCTGATTGCTCAGGAATACAGTGGGTATGTTTGTGCATTATGAAGAAGAAATATCCCATTATCCTGAGTGACACTGAACGAGTTGAGTTGAAGCGGCTCATAGCGGCTGGCACCGCACCCACCCGCAAGCTCACGCACGCTCGGATCCTGCTCAAGGCCGACCAAAGCCCCGAGGGTCCTGGATGGGTAGATGAAGCCATCGCAGATGCTGTGGAGACAAGCCAACCAACCGTTGCTAGAGTGCGCAAGCAGTACTTTGAGGAAGGGCTTCAGGCGGCTCTCAACCGACGGGCCCCTAACCGGGAGTACCAGAGAAAGCTCGATGGGGAGCAGGAGGCACGGCTTCTCGCCCTGGCCTGCAGCGAGCCACCGGAGGGCCAAGCCCGCTGGAGTCTGCGGCTTTTGGCCGACAGGATGGTCGAGCTCGAGGTCGTGGAAGAGGTCTCCTACCAGACGGTTAGAAGGACTCTGAAAAAAACGCCCTCAAGCCACACCTGAAGAAGCAGTGGTCGATCCCACCCAAGGCGAACGCCGAGTTCGTCTGGCGCATGGAGGATGTGCTCGATGTCTACACCCGACCTTATGACCCACTGCGGCCCCAGGTCTGCATGGATGAGACCTCAAAGCAACTGCTAAAAGATACCACCCAGCCCCTGCCGATGGGTCCGGGAAGAGTCGAGCGCCGAGACTACGAGTATGAGCGGGACGGGGTGGTGAACCTGTTTCTTTTCTGCGAGCCGCTACGGGGCAGGCGCTGGGTGAATGTGACCGAGAGGCGCACCAAGACGGACTGGGCGCATCAGATCAAGGAGTTGGTGGACGAACGCTACCCAGAGGCCGAGCAGATAGTGTTGGTTATGGACAACCTAAACACCCACACTCCCGCCTCCCTGTATGAGGCTTTCGATCCGAAGGAGGCCAGGCGCATCGCCGACAAACTGGAGATCCACTACACACCCAAGCACGGCTCGTGGCTGAACATGGCCGAGATCGAACTCTCCGTGCTGAGCAGGCAATGCCTGGATAGACGAGTGCCCGACTTCGAGACCCTCCAGGCGGAAGCGCGAGCCTGGCAGGAGCGGCGCGACCAGAAGGGCATCAAGATCGATTGGCGCTTCAGAACGGAGGATGCACGCATCAAACTCAAGCGATTGTACCCTGCACTTCAGCAGTAACGGTGTACTAGATCGTCGCCCGGACCAATCCACTACAAGATTGAGGAGAAACAGCAATGAGCGAAGCGAACGAACATCAGGTTCCCAACCTCGAAGCGATGGGCGAGCAGGAGGCGTACCGCTTCCTCACGGAGCTGTTGTCCAACCTCAGCCCCGAAGAGGAATACAACGTGCGGCACCAAGACTACGTGATGGAGATGCCCCCAGTCAGGAGAGCGCTTCCGGGGGCGGGAGAACATGAGGGCGTTCCAGGAAGCCTACCAGCAACCCTCGCCGCCGTCTATCCGGTTGCGCCGAGTGTTAGTCAAGGAGGGACTGTGGGTTGCCGAGGGGGTCGCCGACTACGGCGGCGGGCAGAGGTATTCGACGTGGTGCTGATCCTCGAGCTGCGCGACGGGAAGATGTGGCGAGACAGATGGTACTTTGCCGAACCGTTCGAGGCGCCTGAGTGGCGGGCGCAGTGGGTCGAGCGGATGGACACCTGACGCCGGACGCGCCCCAGAGATAACGTCGGGGCGCTAGTTTTGCAGGCTCTTGCGGCTCCGCACCCCGACCTTCTCGAAGATGTTGGAGAGATGCCGCTGGACGGTGTTTTCGGAGATGAAGAGGGTACGTGAGATCTGCTGGTTCGAGAAACCGCGCACCACGAGCCCGACGACCTCCTCTTCGCGGGGGCTCAGGCCGTATGCGGTGACGTTCAGCCAGGCCACTTCCTCCGGCTTGGCCGGACCGATAATGATCACCGTCTCGCCCGGCCGGTCGCCTGAGGGTTCGGTAAGCGAGCCGTAGAGCGAGAGCCAGCGCCCCGACCGTCTTCGCACTCTGAAGCGTGGGATCAGGTCGCGGTCCCCGTCGTTCTCGGGGCTGAGTGCGTGCCTGAGCGCGCCGGACACCATCCGGACCGCGATGGGGAGACCGTGGTCCCTTCAGTAAGGTCCCAGGTCTTCCAGATCTCTGAGCCAGCGTTCGGCCGAAGGGGTGTGGGAGACGACGCGCCTAGCCCGGCCGAGGGTAAGTACGCTCGCTACGAAGGCGGCCCGGACGTGCCTGCACTACGCTTTTACGCGGACGAATCTTGAGCGGGTGGTGGCCGGAGCGGACGCGCCCAACATCGCCTCGCTGCGCGTGATCGAGAAGCTCGGCATGAAGCCCGTGGGCGAGATCTCACCCGGACAACCCGGCGTTCCTTTCTTCGCCCTGAACCGTGACGACTTCCATGCCATGACGGACGAAGGGGCGTGACGGCTCCTCACCCGGACGCCTGGAACGGGGGTGGGGAGCCGGATTGCTCTATACAGCCCCGAAGCCGGTGCGGGCGCCGGAGCGGTTCTTGCCGGAACGCTCCTTCTCCACGACGAGCTTGTAGATGGATTCGAGCTGCACGTAGACGGTCGCCTTGCCCTCCTGCATGTCCACGCGCAGGTAGTCGTCCGTGACCTCTATCTTCTCCACGTCCTCGGTCTCCACGGTGAAGGTGTCCCGGCGGTCCCAGATCACGAGGTTCGACTCCTCGTCTCTGGCTTGGTCCACGATCTTCCCGACAAGCTCCTTGTACATGCTCTGACTCCTGTGTTCTCGTACTTACCAATGTCCGAGCTATTCTACTTGAGAAAGTGCGCCCGGTAGCGGCCGTCCACCGTTCGCCGCGTGTACTAGAATACCCGGCGCCGACCCACGAGCGCGAGACGGAGGCGCAAGGACGGACGTGAAGAGCGTGATAAAGAAGATACGGAGCCTGGATCGGGCGCTATTCTCGGCCATCTTCCGCCTGAAATGGCCGGCGTTCACGCCAGTCATGCGGGCTTTCACCCTGGTCGGGACCGCAGGGTTCTTGTGGGGTGTGATCGCGGGCGTCGCGTTCCTGTTGACCGGGTTCGAGCCGTGGGATCTGGCCGTTCCGTGGGGAGCGGTAGCCACCTCCTGGATCGTCGCCGAGTTCTCCAAATATCTCTTCGACCGCGCCCGCCCCTCCATCTCGGACACGGAGATAGCGCCGCTCGTCAAGACGCCATCTTCGAGCTCTTTCCCCTCGGGCCACGCGGCGACGGCCGCCGCCGGGGCCCTGACGCTGTCGGTCGCGTATCCGCTGTTCGCCCCCGTGCTGGTGCTGGCGGGGCTGCTCGTTGTCCTCTCTCGCGTTTATCTCGGCGTCCACTACCCCTTCGACGTGCTCGCCGGGATGACCATAGGGATCGTGACGGCCACCCTCTTCCTGGCGGTCGCGGGGATCGTGGCGTGAAACCACTTACCGGCGCCCCCGGCGGAACGCGCTAGAAAACTAGCATGAGCATTCCGCGCCACTACACTATCGGCGCCGTTGTCCGGGATCTCCGGTCGCTCAAGATTCTTGAGGAGCGGATCGGGGTTCTGGAGGCGCCGCCCGGCTCGCTGGTCGTGCTGGCGTGCAGACGGGACGAGCGCCTGATCCGGGCAACCATCCCCGCCGCCGAGGTTCGGCGGGTCGAGACCGGGCTCTCGAAGGCGCAGTGGTTCGAGTTCGCGAGTACCTACCTCGGCGTCACCTCAGTGAGCGTCCTGATGGGGGCCGTCCACCTGGCGACCGGCCTGATCGTGCAGTCGGTCATGACCCTCGCTGCCATCATCGGCCTCATCATCTACCATCGCAGGCCGCACCTCCAGAGAAAGCTCCTGGAACTGGCGTTGCCGGACAAGCTCGCCGGTGAATGGAACGCGGCCTTCCCCGACGGCTTCGCCCTCGTACTCGTCACCGTGCCGGAGGAAGACTTCGACGAAGCGCAAGAAATCTTCCTGGAGCAGGACGGCCTCAAGGCGCCGCTCGCCGTGGACCGGAGGCCGGTTCTCTAGATGAGCCGTTTCCCGGTTCTTCGGGGCTTCGCCGACCGACAGGCTACCTGATAAGCTCTTCCTCATGATCGTCCGCGAACGTCCCGGTTCTTTCGTGCTGATCCAACAGCACGATCACGCGCTCGCCGCCGGGGAGTTCGCCCGGCGCTGGGCGAAAAGGCCGCGTCCCTACGAGCCCGCCATCCTGGCCGTCGCGAGCCACGATGTGGCATGGAAGGGGCCGGACTCCTCGATACGGTGGAACGAGGACACGGACCGTCCGTACTCTTTCGTGGATTACCCGGCTGATGAGAAGCTCCGGGCCTATACCAGGGGCCTTGACGCGCTGGAATCCGAGAGCGCCTACGCGGCCTGCCTCTGCAGCATGCACTACGGGAGGCTGATGCGCGAGTTCGGCCGGAGCGACGCCGACGCACGATTCGTGGCGTCTGAATCCCGGCGTCAGGAGAAGCTGAAACTGGGCATGGACCGGGAGGAGCTGGAGAACCTGGAGCGCAACCTGAGCCTCTTGCGGCTCTGCGACGGCCTCTCGCTGTTCGTGTGCCTCAACGAGCCTGGCTCTTCAGGCTACCCGCCGCCCTATCCGGGAGGCTTCCTGTTCGACGATAAAACGTTCCAGCCGGTCTGGGAGGACCCGCATACCCTGTACCTGGAGCCCAACCCGTTGTCTGAGCCGTTTGAGATCTCTATTCCATACCAGGAGATTGGCAAAGACCGGCGGCCCATCGAGAGTGGTCGCATCGAACTTCGGATAACCCTTTAGGCGCTTAGTAGAGTGCCGTTATCGTCAATCATCATTTTTCGGAAAGGATTAGCATGAGAGACGTATCTTACGACTTCCTGACAAAGCTGCTCTCCACCCCTGGGCCGAGCGGGCGCGAGGCCACGGTGGCGAAGGTGTGGCGTGAGGAGGCGGAGAAGTTCTCCAGCGTCCGGGGCGACAGGATGGGCAACTCCTTCGCCACCCTGAACCCTGGCGGCACTCCCAGGGTCATGCTCTCCGGGCACATAGATGAGATCGGGCTGATGGCCACCCACGCGGACGAGCAGGGACTCGTGCGGTTCTCCGGCGTCGGTGGGTGGGACCCGCAGGTGCTCGTGGGCCAACGGGTACGCTTCCTGACCAGAGACGGCGAGGTTCCCGGTGTGATCGGCAAGAAGGCCATCCACGTCATGGAGCCCGAGGAGCGCAAGAAGGTCTCCGAGATCAAAGGACTCTGGGTCGACATCGGCGCCAAAGACGCAGACGAGGCGAGGGGGATGGTGGAGGTCGGGGACGTGGGCGTTCTCGACCAGGATTTGCTTGAGTTGCCGAACGGCCGCATCGCCTCCCGCTCCCTGGACAACCGCATGGGCGCGTTCGTGGTGCTCGAAGCCCTGCGTCTGCTCTCCGAGCAGGAGAACGTCGCAGCCGAGGTCGTGGCGGTGGCGAGCGTGCAGGAGGAGATCGGGCTGTACGGCGCCCGTGGCGCGGCTTTCGGCCTCGACCCCGACGCTGCCATAGCGGTTGACGTGACCCACGCGACCGACACCCCCGGTACCTCGAAGAACCAGCAGGGCGAACACGCTCTCGGGAGCGGCCCCGTTATCGGGCGGGCCTCCGTCCTCAGCCCCATCGTCTCCGACGGGCTCGTGGCCGCCGCCGGGAGAGAAGGGATCTCGTACACGGTGGAGGCCGGGACGCGCTCCACGGGCACGGACGCCGACGCCATCCACTTCGCGCGGGCCGGGATCGCCACGGGGCTCGTCTCTTGTCCCAACCGCTATATGCACTCCCCGAATGAGATGGTGAACCTCTCCGACGTGGAAGATGCCGCGCGCCTCATCTCCGCCTACCTGGGCGGCCTCGATGAGGAGGCGGACTTCGTCCGCTAGCGGCGCGGGTACGCCGTGGTGAAGGATCAGGAAAGGCGCGCCTCGGCCTGGGTCGAGGTCTCTTTGCTCCTCACGGTCATCTTCTTCGGAACCAACTTCGTCGCGGTCAAGCTTGTGGTCGAGGTCGTGCCGCCGCTGTTGTTCGCGGCGGCGCGTTTCACCTTCGCCGGCTTGCTGCTCTTCGTGATACTATGCCTGCTCGAACCGGCGACACGCCTGAAACGGAGTGACTTCCTGCCGGTGCTGGGGCTTGGCCTCGTCGGCATAACGCTCACCCAGTCTGTGTTCACCATCGGGGTGAGCCTGACGACCGCGGCCAACACCGCGCTTATCTACTCGACTGCCCCCGTCTGGGGGATGCTACTGGGTTTCTTCCTCGGCCTTGAGAGGCCGCGCTTCTCGGGCGTCGTCGGGGTGGGTCTGTGTCTGGTCGGGGTGGCGACCGTCGTGTACGGGGGCCTGGATCTCGGCGGCACCAGCCTGCCCGGCGACGCCCTCATACTCGCCGCCGCCGTTTGCTGGGGTTGCTACACCATGCTCTCTATCGGTCTACTCCGGCGCTACTCGCCGCTCGCCGTCGCCGCCTATCCCATGGTGCTTGGCGGACTCGCCGCCTTTCCCCTCGCCACCTTGAACCTCGACGTGGACGTGGCCGCTCTCGACGGGACCGTGTGGTTCGCCGCCCTCTACTCCACGCTCTGCTCCTCGGCCTTCGGGTTCGCCGCCTGGCAGCGGGGCGTCTCCCGCGTCGGGGCCAACCGGGTGCTCGTCTACCAGTACCTGGTGGCCATCACCGGCGTCAGCGCCGGCATCCTGCTCCTCGGCGAAAAATTTGGCCTCCAGCAAGCATTCGGCGCGGCCGTGGTACTCGCCGGCGTGTACCTGGCACGCCGCAGGTAGGCTTCACGTCGGTAGGTAAAAGGTTTCAGTCCTTTGCTGGACTGAATTTCTCCGAAATGAATAACGGGACGGTGCCTGCATTTTGCAAAGACACATGGATCTTCTCATTCGCTATCTGGTGCGGCTGACGCGGCTCCGTTGCGAGCGTCTGGTCGGGGTTCTCTCGGACGGTTCCGGGAGGATGAAGATCAGGGCGAGGCCCACGAGCAGGATGAGGCTGATGGTGAGGCTGACGAAGGCGAGCAAGAAGGCAAGGACGTAGAAGAACGTGCCGAGAATGAAGCGTCGGGTCATGGACCGCACCATCGCGGGGTCCACACTTTGATCCAGCAAACGGCGGTTGCCCGCGACGTAGAGCCACAGGAGGGTGAAGAAGATCGCCGTCAGCATCAGGGTGCCGGCGTAGAGGACGCCGGCCGTGGTGCGCTCTGCGGTGGTCCCTTCCAGGTACTCGGAGAGCACGGCGGTGGGGAAGGGGATGAAGGCCACGCACATCAGAAACAGTATGTTCAAGAACAGGAGGATGTGATCCGAGCGCGTGATGAACCGGAAGCGGTTGTGATGGTTCGCCCAGATCACGCCTATCTGCAGAAAGCTGATCACGTACCCTAGATACGAGGGCCACTGCTCGACGAGCTCCCCGAAGAGCGTGGCGCCCAGTGAGGCGTCGTCCACGTGCGGAACCCCGATCTCTATGACGAGCAGCGTGATCGCGATGGCGAACACCCCGTCCGAGAAAGCCTCTATCCTGCCCGTATCGTTGTCGGTGCCGTTCCGAGGATCCATGCCCGCTTCAGCCCCTTCTTCGCCGTCCCCATCCACAGTTTGCACCATCCTGCACGCGCGGCGCAATTCGAAGGCTCGCAGGAGATCGTGCTCCGCTACTCGCCCCAGGTGAGACGCAGCACCCTCAACCAGTTCCCGTGGGCGAGCTTCCCCAGTTCCGCGTTGCCGTAGCCACGCTCGCGCAGGACGCCGAGCAGCCGCGGAAGGCCGGAGACGTCACCCAGATCCCGGGGCACCTTGGCCCCGTCGAAATCCGACCCGAACCCGACGCGGTCCACGCCGACGCGCTCGACCAGATAATCCACGTGGCGCGCGACCGTCTCCAGCGGCGTGTCCTCCTCGTCCCTGCCATCTTCGCGCAGAAAGGCGACGGCGAAGTTCACGCCGACCATGCCGTCCGAGCCCCGGATGGCATCGAGCTGGCGGTCGGTGAGGTTGCGTGAGGCGGAACAGAGGGCGTGGGCGTTGGAGTGGGTCGCAACGAGCGGAGCATCGGTCGTCTC
>JACCTS010000069.1 GCA_013812245.1 Rubrobacter sp. | reverse complement strand
ACCGGGCTGAGGGGGATGTCAGCCGGCAGCGGGCGGCGCTTATGAAGCTGGTCATGATCTACGGCGGAGGGGAAGGAGCGAGGATGGCGGAGAAACTGGAAGAGTTGAACCCGGAGGTAACGGAGCCTGCATACCACTGCGGCAGGCTCCTCGCGGAACTCGAAGAGTTGCAGCGCCGGGCGATACCGGGGGTCAAGGCGACGATCATGGACCGCTACTACGGCGCGGCTTCGAGCACGCCGGCGAGCGTCTTCGGGACGCTGATGCGCGGCCACATAGCCCACATCGGGAAGATCCGGAAGGAGATGCCCGGTATCGGGATGGCGATACAGGACAGGATATCCGAGATCACGACGAAGATCGGCCCCGTCTTCCCCTCGACCCTGACGATGCGCCAGCAGGCCGTCTTCGCCCTCGGTTACTACCACCAGCGCGCCCACAACCGGGCCGAAGTCGCCCGAGCCAGAGCCGAAAGAGAAGCCCGAATCAATCGCGACGACGGAACGGAGGCATAGCATGACCGAGCAGACGACGAAGCTACACTGCGACCCGGCGAAGAAGCACGACTTTCTCATCGTCTTCGACGTGACTGACGGTAACCCAAACGGTGACCCGGACGCTGGCAACCTCCCGCGCACCGACCCCGAGACGATGGAGGGGCTTGTCACCGACGTTGCCCTCAAGAGGAAGGTCAGGAACTTCGTCGGGATAGCGGCCGAGGATCAGACAGAGCCGGGGCGGTTCAAGATTTTCGTCGAGCATCACGGCGTGCTGAACGACCAGATCCGCCGCGCCTACGTCGAACACGAAGAACTCGAAGCGGGACAACATTCGGAGAAGGAAGTGTCCGATGCTCAGATTGTCGAAAAGCTGCGAGAAATCGAACCCAGATTCCCCGGAGCGTTTCGCTTCACCGATGTAGATGCACAGTCAGATGAGCAGCCAAAGCTTGCATACAGTGGCGAATTCTCGGATACGGAATTTAAAGCGGTACTGGATGATTTGTCTGACATACTTGATCCGAAAACTAAGAAGTTGTTGAACAGTCTCAAGACAGAGTCAGACAAAGCCGGTAAGCCAAAGAAGAGTCGCGACGATATAGGTAAGGCTCGGGGATGGATGTGCGAGAACTTCTACGACATTCGCATGTTCGGGGCGGTGATGAGCACGGGCCTCAACGCCGGTCAGGTACGTGGGCCGCTACAGTTGACCTTCTCGCGCTCCGTGGACCCGATCATTCCCCAGGACCTCGCCATAACCCGCATGGCCGTGACCGACGAGAGGGATCGCGACAAGCTCCAAACTATCGGACGGAAAACTCTCATCCCCTACGGTCTCTACGTCGGAAAGGGTTTCTACTCGCCTCACCTGGCGAAACAGACCGGCGTCACATCGGAAGACCTCGAACTCTTCTGGGACGCGCTCGTCTACATGTGGGACATAGACCGCAGCGCGAGCCGGGGGATGATGTCCCCTCGTGGTATCTACGTCTTCACCCACGAGAAGAAATACGGGAACGCTCCCGTCCACGAACTATTCGAGCGTGTTTCGGTCGCTCTCAAAGAGGAGAAAAGCCCGCGCAGGTTCTCGGACTATGAGGTTACGGTGGATGATGGAAGCCTCCCCGAGGGCGTCACCCTGACCAGGCTGATTGGATAAGAGCGTGTCCGGTAGTTGGGCGGAGGATGACCTCGTGATGATCTCCGCCCTCGAACATTACTCGTACTGCCCGCGTCAGTGCGCCCTGATCCATGTCGAGCACGTCTACGATGAGAACCTTTACACGCTGCGCGGCAACCGCGCCCACGAGCGCGCACACGAACCGGACGAATCGGCCTCCGAAGAGGGTGTCCGGGTCGAGCGGGGGATGCCGCTGTTCTGTGAACGTCTAGGGCTGATCGGCAAGGCTGACGTGGTGGAGTTCGACCTCTCCGGCACGCCGTATCCGGTCGAGTACAAGGCCGGTCCTCGCAAGGAGCACCGCCATGATGACATCCAGCTTTGCGCTCAAGCCCTCTGCCTCGAAGAGATGCTCGGGCGCGACGTGCCGCGCGGAGCGGTCTTTCATTACTCGTCACGCCGGCGGCGCGAGGCGGTTTTTAGTGAGGGTTTGAGAGAACTCACGGATGAGACGACCCGGGCCGTGCGGGAGATGATCTCGACTTCAACCGTCCCGCCGCCGGTGGCCGACGCCCGATGTCCGAAGTGTTCGCTCTTCGATGCCTGCATGCCGTTCACGCTGGCCGGGATGGACGCCGGACGCGTACTTGACGTCCTCTACGATCCGGATTCATAGGGACGCGAGGCGATGCTCAAGCAACTACTGAACACGCTCTACGTCCAGACCCAGGGCGCGTACCTCCGCCTCGACCACGAGACGCTCAGGCTCGATGTGGAGCGAAAGACGGCCTTCCAGGTGCCGCTCCAGCACATCGGGGGGATGGTCCTTTTTGGAAACGTCATGGTCAGCCCGTTCCTCCTGCACCGCTTCGCGGAGGACGGTCGTTCGGTCGTCTGGATGACGGAGCGGGGACGCTTCAAGTGCCGCCTCTCCGGGCCGACCAGCGGCAATGTCCTCCTGAGGAAGGCGCAATACGCCGCCCAGGCAGATCCGGCGCTCACAACGGAAGTCGCCCGCAACGTGGTCGCGGGGAAGGTCCGAAACAGCCGCACCATAATGCAGCGGGCAGCCCGCGAGACGACGGATGTAGAGGATCGGGTTGCACTCGATGAAGCGTCGAAGCTGCTGGCGGCGGCGCTGCGGGCAGCCGGACGGGTTCGAACGCTCGATGAAGTGCGCGGCGTCGAGGGACAGGCCGGCCGCGTCTACTTCGATAACTTCGGGCGCATGATCCGGATCGGCGACACCCGCGATTCCTTCGCCTTCAGCGGACGCAACCGCCGTCCGCCGCGGGATCGGATAAACGCGCTGCTCTCGTTCGTCTACGCGCTCGTCCGGGGCGACTGCGTCTCGGCGTGCGAGGGCGTCGGCCTCGACCCCCAGTTCGGATACTTGCACGCTTTGAGGTCCGGGCGTCCCTCACTCGCTCTCGATCTGATGGAGGAGTTGAGGCCGATCTTCGCCGACCGCCTCGTCTTGACCCTCGCAAACCGGGGCCAGCTCGGAGCCCGCGACTTCGAGGAGCGGCCCGGTGGCTCCGTGAACCTGACGGACGCTGGCCGCAAGACGGTCCTGACCGCGTACCAGACGAGGAAAAAGACGGAGGTCTCGCACCCGGTTCTCGGTCAGAGTGTCCCGCTCGGGCTCGTCCCGCATGTCCAGGCGCGGCTCCTCGCGAGACACCTGCGCGGTGACGCCAAAGCCTATTTGCCGTTCACCCCGAAATGACGAGCCAGAGGTGCTGACGTGGATGTCCTCGTGACCTATGACGTGAACACCGAGACGAAGGCCGGACGTCGCAGGCTTCGGCAGGTCGCCACGACGTGCAAAGACTTCGGCCAGCGGGTGCAGTTCTCCGTTTTCGAGTGCCGGGTGAATGAAGCCCAGTACGAAAGACTGCGAGAAAGGCTGCTGGTGATCCTGAACAAAGAACAGGATAGCCTCAGGATCTACCGCCTCCCCGTCCCCAGAGAGAAGTTCCTCGAGTGCTACGGCAGAGACTCCTACGTCTCCTTCGAGGACCCGCTGATCCTATGATGCAATAACCCGAAAACCATGTCTCGCGAACCCCAAGCACTGCCAAAAACCCTGGTGGGTCCGCGCAGACGAAAAACCGCCGCAAAACAGCCATTCCCCGTCACCATGACCGCGCCAGACCATAGCCCGAGACCGGCCGGAAAGCAGGTCCGCGCAAAACACCCCGAAAACCCGCCTCACAAACGGCATTACAATAACGCCGTTGCGCCCGGCCTCCGGGTCGGGCGAGGATTGGAACTCCGACGGAGGTGATACTGTGATGGTTACTGAAGAAAGAGTTGCGCCCGGCCTCCGGGTCGGGCGAGGATTGGAACTGCGCCGCGTCCGTCGGCACCCAGGCTATCTC
>JACCTS010000620.1 GCA_013812245.1 Rubrobacter sp. | reverse complement strand
ATACGGCGAAACAAACAGAAGGCACGGCAGGCGGCGTAACCAGGACGACCTGCGTGGTCGTGGGCGGCGGCCCCGGGGGCGCGGTGCTCTCGCTGTTGCTGGCGCGCAAGGGCGTGAGCGTGACGCTGCTGGAGGCGCACCCGGACTTCGATCGGGAGTTCAGGGGGGACACCATCCACCCGTCGGTCATGGAGATCATGGACCAGTTGGGTCTGGCGAACCGGCTTCTGGAGATGCGACACAGCAGGATCAGCAACTTCACCATCCAGACGGGAGAGGGGCCGTTCACCCTGGTGGATCTCTCGCGCCTGAACACCAAGTTCCCGTACATCACCGTCATGCCGCAGACCAAATTCCTCGAGTTCATCGTCGAGGAGGCTCGGAAGTACTCGAACTTCCGGCTCGTGATGGGAGCGCGGGTGCGCGAGCTGATCGAGGAAGACGGCGCGGTGCGCGGTGTGCGCTACGAGTCGGAAGACGGCCACCACGAGGTTCGGGCCGCGCTCACGGTCGGGGCCGATGGGCGCGGCAGCCGGACGCGGAAGCTCGCGGGCATCGAGCCGGCGAAGACCTCGCCGCCGATGGACGTGCTCTGGTTCCGGCTGTCCCGCCAGGAAGGCGACCCTGAGGGCGTGGTTGGCCGGTTGGGGCGAGGACACATCGCCATCATGCTCGACCGAGACGACTACTGGCAGGCGGGGTACGTGATCCCGAAGGGCGGCTTTCCGAAGCTGCGTCAGGAAGGCATCGCGGACCTCAAGCGCGAGTTCGCCGACCTCATCCCGGAATTCGCCGGGCGCCTGGACCATCTCACGGACTGGCGGCAGGTTTCACTGCTCTCGGTCGAGTCGAGCCGCTGCCCCGTGTGGCACAGGCGCGGGCTGCTCCTGATCGGGGACGCCGCCCACGTGATGAGCCCGGTCGGCGGGGTCGGCATCAACTACGCCATACAGGACGCCGTCGAGGCCGCGAACATACTCGCCGGTCCACTCGGGGAAAGCCAGGCGCGGCTGACAAACCTGGACGAAAGGTACCTTGCGGCTGTGCAGCGGCGGCGCGGGCTGCCCACACGCGTGATCCAGGCGGCCCAGGCGCAGGTACAACGCCGCGTCCTCGCCCCCGCGCTGCGCTCGAACGAGCCGTTTTCTCCCCCGCTCCCGATGCGCCTGCTGCCACGCATCCCCATCCTGCGCGACGTGCCAGGCCGCCTCATCGGGTTCGGGCTCAGGCCAGCGCGCGTCAAACAGTAGAGGAGCAACCATGGAGACACTCCAAAATAGAGAGTCGAAGACAATACTATCCTTCGGTGCTCTGGACCGCGACTCGCTCCCCATCGCCGGTGGTAAGGCGGCCAACCTGGGTGAGCTGACCCGAGCCGGGTTCCCCGTCCCGAACGGTTTCTGCGTCACCACGGCGGCCTACGCCGCCGCGGCCGAGAACGCTGATCTGAACGCTACCCTGGATGCGCTGGACGATGCACATACGAACGACACGGAGCGCCTGTCGAGCCTCGCCTCCGAGATGCGAAAGGTGCTGCAAGCGGCACCCATGCCCGACGGCCTAGTCCGGTCTATCAATGGAGCGTACCGGAAGTTGGCGGACGGTGCGCCAGTTCCCGTGGCCGTCCGTTCCTCGGCTACGGCGGAGGATCTTCCCCATGCAAGCTTCGCCGGCCAGCAGGACACGTACCTCAACGTAGTCGGCGAAGAACCCCTCCTGGACGCGGTGCGGCGCTGCTGGGCTTCGCTGTGGACGGACCGCGCCGTCAGCTACCGCGCGAAAAACGGAATCTCCCATCGCGGCGTGAGTCTGGCTGTGGTAGTCCAGCAGATGGTCGAGTCCGAAGTCTCCGGGATACTGTTCACCGCGAACCCGCTCACGGGAAAACGCCACCAGGCCGTGATAGATGCCAGCCCTGGTCTGGGTGAGGCGGTCGTCTCCGGGGCAGTCAACCCGGATCACTTCGTCGTCGACACTGTTACCGGCGAGATCGTCGAGCGGCGTTCCGGTGATAAGCGGGTGGCCGTAAGATCCATCCCCAGCGGTGGCACGCGGCAGGTCGAGTCGGAAGGGCGGGATGCGGAATACTGCCTGACCGACGAGCAGGTCCGGGCGCTGTCAACCCTGGGCGCGCGGGTCGAGGCCCATTATGGGACACCGCAGGACATCGAATGGGCGATTGACCCTGGCGGGAAGACCTGGCTGGTGCAGGCGCGCCCGATCACGACCCTCTTCCCGTTGCCTGACGGAGTCCCGGATGACGAGTTGCGGGTGTATCTCTCGCTCAGCGTGGTTCAAGGCGTCTACCGTCCGTTGACGCCGATGGGTATCCAGGCGTTCCGACTTATCAGCACCTCGGCATCCACCCTCGCCGGCCATCCGCCACCCGACAGATACGCCGGCATAGCGCCCCTCACCGAAGCGGCGGGGCGTCTCTTCTTCGACGTGACGCCCGCGTTACGCAGTGCCTTTGGACGCAGGGTTCTGTCTTTCACAACGAGCAACATGGAGGCGCGGGCCGCTCCTATCCTCCGGCGCCTCGCCGAAGACCCACGCCTCTCGACCGTGCCGACGCCCTGGGGGCAGATCCTGCGCTCCGTGCTCACGGTGTTGGCAAAGGGCCGCGTCCCACTCTATGTCATCCGGGCTCTCGCGAGACCGGAAGCCGCGCGAGCGAGGGCGGAGCGCGTCGTCGAAGAGTTTCGCGCGGTGGGGAACCCACCCCGAGACGGCGCCGAACGGCTCGCTGAGGTCGAGAGGACATTGCTCGGTGGAGCGCCGCGCATCCTGCCCGGTGTCAGCCCCACTTTCGTCGCCGGCCTGGGGGCCAGTGCCCTGGCGGGCAGGCTACTGGGGGATCTGGCCACAGAGAGCGAGCGCCGAACGGTGATGGGCGCGCTACCGCATAACCCCACGACGGAGATGAACCTGGCGCTCTGGGCGCTCGCAACGGAGGTGCGCTCGGACCCAGCAGTCGCGCAAACCTTCCGCGAAACGCCGCCAGAGCAACTGTCGCTGGACTACCGGGCAGGTTCGTTGCCAGCGCAGCTGCAGGCAGCCCTGGAAGATTTCTTGAGCAAGTACGGACACCGTGGCGTGGCGGAGATAGACGTGGGGTTGCCACGCTGGTCGGAGGATCCCACGCACATCTTCGGTGTGTTGGCCAACTATCTCCGCCTCGAAGACCCCGAGTTGGCCCCGGATGTCCAGTTCCAGCAGGCGGAGCGCCGGGCGCTGGAGATGGCGGACGTCCTCGTCCGCCGCGCATCCAGCAAGAACCGTCTTCGAGGGGCGCTCGTCGGGTTCTTGCTGCGACGGGCACGGGAGCTGGCGGGCCTGCGGGAGATGCCCAAGTTCTGCATCGTACTGCTCATGGCACGGGCCAGGGCGCTACTGTGGCGGGTGGGCGAAGATCTGGCAAAGGCCGGACGGCTGGAGAAGGCTGAAGACATCTTCTTCGTCTCACTGCCCGAGGCGAAAGTGGCCCTGGCGGGTGGCGACCTTCGCCCGATGATCCAGGAACGAAGGGAACGCTACCAACAGGAGCTTGCCCGGCGGCACGTGCCGAGGATCCTGCTCTCGGACGGCACCGAACCGGAGGACGAAGTCCCTGACATGCCTGAGGCCGCCGGAACCCTGAACGGCACGCCCGCCTCCTCGGGCGTCGTGGAGGCGGGGGCACATGTCATCCTCGAACCAACGGGCGCCCGGTTGGAGCCGGGGGAGATCCTGGTCGCGCCGTCGACGGACCCCGGGTGGACTCCCCTCTTCCTTACCGCAGGTGGCCTGGTGATGGAGATGGGCGGAGCGATGTCGCACGGCGCCGTCGTCGCCCGCGAGTACGGCATCCCCGCCATCGTCGGAGTGCAGGATGCCACCGAACGAATCGTCACGGGACAGAAGATCATGGTGGATGGCTCCGCTGGGAGGATCACCTTCAAGCAAGAGGACGTTGATTGAACGGACTCCCGGACTCTCTGCATCATCATTACTTCGTTCCTGCTATGCCTGCTGCCGTGCATCCCCATCCTGTGCGACGTGCCGGGCCAACTCGCCGGATCTTTCGGGCGTGCGGGCCTCAAAGATCCGGCTAATTAAGCTATTGAGTGCCCTTTTGTGAATGGGTTCGTTTGCGATGCATCCGCATAGACGGTAAATTGGTGCGGCTGCGGGATGAGCGTTCCGTGTGACGTGAAATGGCTATTCGCTCGGCGTCCTACGTGCTAGGAGAACGGGGTCTATGTACAAAGAGATTTACGTCCCTGTAGACAACTCGGACTACTCCAACCAGGCGTGTGTGATCGGGGTCGATG
>JACCTS010000619.1 GCA_013812245.1 Rubrobacter sp. | reverse complement strand
ACGGCGGCTATCATACTCGTGTTCATCGGCGCGGTCGGCAAGAGCGCGCAGTTCCCGCTGCACGTATGGTTGCCCGACGCCATGGAGGGTCCGACGCCGGTCTCCGCCCTGATCCACGCGGCCACGATGGTCGCGGCGGGCGTGTACCTGGTTGCCCGCACCTACGACATCTTCGTGCAGAGCGAAACCGCGATGCTCACGGTTGCATACGTCGGAGGGTTCACGGCGCTCATGGCGGCGACGATGGCCCTCGTGAAGAAGGACATAAAGCGTGTGATCGCCTACTCCACCATTTCGCAGCTCGGGTACATGATGCTGGGTCTAGGGATCGGGCAGTACACCGCCGGGTTCTTCCACCTCTACAACCACGCATTCTTCAAGGCGCTGCTGTTCCTCTGCGCCGGCAGCATCATCTACGCGATGAACTCGTACAGCCTGCCGGAGATGGGGGGTTTGCGGCAGCGAATGCCCATCACATTCTGGGCGATGGTGCTTGCGGGGCTTTCGCTCTCCGGGATCTTCCCGTTCGCCGGGTTCTGGTCCAAGGACGCCATCGTGGCGAGCGCGTACGAGGAGCACTACTACGTGCTCTTCGGGATGGCGCTGCTCACGGTGTTCCTGACGGCCTTCTACATCTTCCGCGCCATCTTCATAGCCTTCACCGGCGAGCCGCGCACGCAGATGGCCCGTGAGGCCACCGAGTCGCCGGGGATCATGACGGCCCCGATGCTCTTGCTGGCCTTCCTTTCTATCGTGAGCGGATGGGTCGGCATTCCGCACGGGTTCGGCCTCCCGGTCAAGGACTACTTCGCGGATTTCATCGCGCCGAGCAACTTCGCGAGCGAGACGCTGCAACTGGAGCCGCACGCTTTCAGCTACGCGCTCGGCGGCATCTCCGTGATCGTGGCGCTAGCCGGGATCGGGCTGGCGTACTTCCTGTACGTACCGAAGCCGGAGCGCGCCGCCCAACTGGCGCGGAGGCTTTCGGGTCTGCATACGTTCCTGGACAAGGGCTGGTATTTCGACGCTCTCTACGGGGCTGTCTTCGTTCGGGGCGCGAAGGCGCTCGCGCGGATCACCCGCGAGTTCGACCGGCGCTCTCTGGGCGGGCTCGTCGGCGGTGTTGGGCGCGGGGCGATGGGGACCGGTGGTCTTCTCCAGCGATTGCAGACGGGCGGAGTGCAGAACTACGCGCTGTTCATCCTGTTTAGCGTGCTGGTGATCGGGCTTCTCGTCGGCGCCGTGGCTGGCGCGCAGTGGACGCTGCTGGTGGTGGCGCTGGTCGCGGTAAGCACCATTACCGCCTTCGCGGTGGGGGCGAGGCTATGATCACCACGATAACCGTCTTCATCCCGCTGCTCGGGGCTATCCTCGTTCTCTTTATGCCCGATGACGCGCGTCTGGTTCGCTACGCGGCGATGGCCGTCGCGGCCGTGCCACTGGTGCTCGCGCTGTACATCTACTTCGCTTACGGGAGCGACCTCGGCGCGGCTTCGCTGACGCAGGAGTTGAACTGGATCCCTTCGCTGGACATCGGCTACCGCGTCGGCCTGGATGGACTGGGCTTCGGGATGTTCTTCCTGACGGCGCTACTGACGCTCATAGCGGTGGTCGCCTCATGGGACATTCAGGAGAACTCGCGGCAGTATTTTGCGATGTTGTTCCTCGCCGAACTCGGGATGCTCGGGGTTTTCGCGGCGCAGGACCTCATACTGTTCTACGTCTTCTTCGAGATCACGCTGATCCCGATGTACCTGATGGTCGGGATCTGGGGTGACGAGAACCGGCGGCAGGCAGCGATCAAATTCTTCATCTACACGTTCCTCGGCAGCACCACGATGCTCGCGGGCTTCCTCGCGTTCGGCGTGCTTGCGGAGACGTTCTCCATCGAATCTCTGAACGCGGGCGGCGGGCTCGGCCGGACAGCCCAGATCGCGATAGCGGCACCAATACTCTTCGGGTTGCTGGTGAAAGTGCCGGCGGTGCCGCTGCACAGCTGGCTGCTGGACGTGTACGTGTCGAGCCCGACGAGCACGAACGTGGTGCTCTCCGGCATCCTGCCGAAGCTGGGGACTTACGGCCTGATCAAGATAGCGTTGCCTCTCTTGCCGCAGGGCGTCGAGCCGTTCCTGCCCATAGTCGCGGGGCTCGGGGTCGTCAACATCGTCTACGGCGCGTTCGTGGCTTTCTTGCAGCCGGACCTGAAGGCGCTGGTGGCGTACTCGTCCATCGGAACCCTGGGCTTTATCCTCCTCGGGGCTGCCTCCGCGGACCCGGTGGGGATGAACGGGGCAGTGTTGCAGCAGGTCACGCACGGGCTGTACTCGGCGCTGCTGTTCGTCCTGGTCGGTGTGATCGCCTCCCGGACGGGCACGCGGCGTATCTCGGAGCTTGGCGGGCTCGCCTCCCGGATGCCGTGGGCCGGTGGGTTGCTGGCGCTCGGGGCGCTGGCGGCGATGGGGCTGCCGGGCCTTGCGATCTTCGTCTCGGAGTTTATGAGCATCATGGGCGGGTACACGACGTTCCCGCTGGCCGGAATTCTGGCGTCGCTCGGTATAATTTTGAGCGCGATGTACCTGTTGTACATGCTGGCGCGGGTGATCTTCGGTCCCATCGAGAAGCCGGCCTACGAGGAAGTTACCGACGCCGGGCCGTTGGAGATGGCGGCCGTGGTGCCATTGGCGGTTTTGCTCGTATTGCTCGGGATTCTTCCGGGCATCTTGATCGGGGTTCAGCAGCCAGCGGTCGAGGCGGTCGTTACGGTTTTGGGAGGAGGATAGCCGGTGGTCTATACGGGTGAGGCGTTCCTCGGGCTCCTGCCGGAGTTGATCTCGACGGGGTTCCTGATCGCGGTTCTCATGGTCGGCGTGTTCGCGGAGCGGAGCACCGGCCTAGTCGCGGGACTCGCCGCGCTGGGTGCGCTCGCGACCTTCGCGGGAGCGGGGGTTCTGCTCGCTATCGGGTTCTCTGGCGAGTTCTTCGGGGGCGGATACGTCGTGGACGCTTTCGCGCTGTATTTCAAGCTGATTGTCTCGGGCGCGGCGTTCTTTGCGGTGCTGGCGGCGGCCCGCTGGTCGGGCGGCACGGGAGACGGCGCCGAGTACCTGATGCTCATATTGTCGGTCGTGGTGGGGGCGATGCTGCTGGTCTCCATGCGCGACCTCTTCGGCATCTTCCTGGCGCTGGAACTGGCGACGATCCCATCCTACGCGATGGTCGCCTTCGACCGGCAGCGACGAGAGAGCGCCGAGGGCGGGATGAAATATCTCATCACGGGCGTCATCGCTTCCTCGATTTTGCTCTACGGGATGGTCCTGATCTACGGCGTCTCCGGGTCCGCGCAGCTCTCGGACATCGCGCAAGCCTTCTCCGGTCAGCTCTCGCCCGTCGCTCTGATCGGGCTCGTGCTCCTGATCTCCGGCTTCGCATTCAAGGTGTCGGCTGCGCCCTTCCACTTCTGGACGCCGGACGCCTACCAGGGCGCTCCCACGAGCGCCGCGGCCTTCCTCTCCGTCGCCCCGAAGGCGGCGATCTTCGGCGTGCTGCTACGGATACTCCTGGAAGGCATGCCCGGCGCCGCCCCGGTGTGGACCGCGGTCATGGCATTCCTGGCGATAGTGACGATGTTCGTCGGTAACCTGTTCGCCCTGCGTCAGCCCAACGTGCGCAGGATGCTCGCCTACAGCTCGGTGGCTCATTCCGGCTACATACTGGCGGCCTTCGCGGCCTTGCAGGGGCAGGCGGTTCCGACGGCGGTGCAGGCCGTCATGATCTACTCCGCCGCCTACGCCGTGATGAACATGGGCGCGTTCCTGGTCATAGACCTCGCCGGGGAAGAGAGCAAGGGCTACAACGGCCTGTTCCGCACCCGTCCGGGGCTCGCCATCTCGATGGGCGTATTCATGGCGGCGCTCGTGGGGCTTCCGCCGCTCTCGGGCTTCTTCGGGAAGGCGTGGGTCTTGCTCGCCGGTGCGCAGTCCGGATCTGGGCTGGTGTACGTGGTCGTCGGGGCCGTGGTGGTGAACAGCGTGCTCTCCGTTCCGTACTACTTCGGCATCATCCGCAACATGTTCTTCGAGGAACCGGCGGGCAATGTGGAACAAGGAGATGGAGGCTTCGCCGTCGAGTTCTCCGTGTACGCCCTGGCCGCCGCGACGGTGCTCTTCGCCCTGTTCGTCGGTCCGCTCGCGGCCCTTGCGCGGGCATCTGGCCTGTTGTAGACGGCGACACCCGCCATTCAGCGGGCGGCTTCTGGTCTTTGATCGTGGCTCGCCGCGCGTCCTGGGCGTTTCCGGCATGGCAGTGGGGCAGGGAAGCCGATACCCGTGCGATGTCTCGCGCTGCTGGCGAGCCTCACCACACCGCCTGTCTCGTCACGGGGCCTGCCCCGGAGGCTCGCAATCGTGACCATGATTCGGGCAGCCTTCGCGTAGACAACCCCTCCCCGTAGTTGCTAGCGCTTCGTCTCGCTATGTGCATTCGGAATGTACCGAAAGGCACACGCCAAAATATGACATCTGGCACATGTGGATCTCTTCTGCTTTTGCTATATTTGTTACTAAAAGAAAAATCAGTGCTAGGTAACGGCTAAGAAATCTGCCCTACGAGTGGACACCTTGGGCAGAAGGAGCCAGTGGTGCAACTGGCTAAGAAGGATCACTTGATCCGGTAGCCGGTCTTTCCTTTGTACGGAAAGAGAGATGATACGACGAAAGAGGTGATGGGACTGGGTTAGCCAGAGAGGGAGCAAGGGGCCGGACGTTTGTTGTTGCTCGGCAGCGCCACAAGACGCCCAGCCCCCCACCATCAGGCATTCTACCGCCCCGGACGGTCGGTGGATGCCTCGAAAAAGGAGAACAGCATGAAGAGTCGATGTACCCCCCGATGTACCCCCTGTAGGAGGAAATAATGGGGTGGTTTAGCGCGGTGATCGAGCAACGCAAGTTCAGAGTCTGGGCACTCGCTGCGGTCCTGGTGGTGACCATGGCCGCTCTGGCGGGCGGCATCGCAACAGGCACCACAACCACCTGTAGCAACCCGGCAACGCTGAGCGGTAGCGCGTTCGAGATCGATAATGACGCGAACCTGGTGGTCAACACGCCCAGTTGTATCGACTGGCTCACCGGCGGAACCGGCACCAGTATGCGAGACGGTGTGCTGGCGAAGAACGATAAGCCGACCGGCACGGGCGACGACTCGTTCGGCCAAGGCACGGCGGAGAACAACCCCAACCCGACGATCGTTACCGGCTCGATCCCGCCCAACAAGAGCGACCTGAAGGCGTTCGGCGTGTTCACCGAGGATGAATTCCTGGAGCTGTTCTGGTCGCGTGTGCAGAACCCGTCCGGTACGACCAACATGGACTTCGAGCTCAACCAGAACTTCTGTGACGGCACGGCCACCCTGTGCGCCAACAACGGCACAGCGAGGAAGCCTGTCTACGTCACGCCGAAGCGGACGAGCGGTGACAAGCTGATCACCTATGACCTCTCCCAGGGCGGAACCCACCCGGGAATCTCGATCAGGACATGGACCGGTTCGGCATGGGGTCCGGCTGTTGTGATCAGCACCGGTGGTAGCAACGCGGATGCGCTGGGGTCGATCAACACGTCGCTGATTCCGGCGACTGACACCGGTGGTACAACCGGCGGGCTTACAACGGCTCTCGGTAGCCAGGACCCGTACACCTTCGGTGAGGCCGCGATCTCGTTCGACGCGCTGTTCGGCGAGGGGGCGTGCGGCACGTTCGGCTCTGCCTACCTCAAGAGCCGCTCCTCGGACGCGTTCACGTCCGAGATCAAGGACTTTGTGGCACCCGAGCAGGTGAACATCTCCAACTGCAGCGCGCTGACCACGGACGCAACCGACAGCGTGACTATCGGCAGTTCGATCAGCGACACCGCGACCCTTAGTGGGGTAAGAACCAACGCAGGTGGCACGATCACCTTCAAGGCCTACGGTCCGAACGACGCTGATTGTAGCGGCCCCGTGGCGTACACCAACACGGTGAACGTCAACAACACAGACGGCGACAGCAACGGCGACTACGGCTCGGGCAGCTTCACCCCGACCGCCTCTGGAACCTACCGTTGGACCGCCGACTACAGTGGCGATGGCAACAACGAGTCTGCGTCCTCTCCCTGTAACGCTCCCGACGAGTCGAGCGTCGTGAACAAGGCGCCGGCGACCATCGATACCGCGCAGGAACTCTTCCCGCAGGACTCGGCGACGCTCTCCGCGACCGCCGATGGAACGCCGACGGGAGACGTCGACTTCGCTCTGTACGGACCGAACGACGCCACCTGCAGCGGAACCCCAGTTTACACGCAGAATAACGTCGCGCTCACGAACGGCACGGCGAACACGGATAACACCGATCTCTCGGTGGACCAGGCCAGCAGCGGTAACTACAAGTGGGTCGTCGAATACAGCGGCGATGACACACACAACACCGCCACGAGCGCGTGCGGAAAGGAGGCTTTCACGGCGACGATAGACAACGACACAACCAACTAGCGCAGCGCTGACGCCGGCCCTCCCCGGCACAGCAAGCGGGCGGAGGCCCCCGGAGCCAATTGGCTCCGGGGGCCTCCGCCCGCTTGCTGTGCCGGGGAGGGCCGGCGTCAGCGCTGCGCTAGTTGGTTGTGTCGTTGTCTATCGTCGCCGTGAAAGCCTCCTTTCCGCACGCGCTCGTGGCGGTGTTGTGTGTGTCATCGCCGCTGTATTCGACGACCCACTTGTAGTTACCGCTGCTGGCCTGGTCCACCGAGAGATCGGTGTTATCCGTGTTCGCCGTGCCGTTCGTGAGCGCGACGTTATTCTGCGTGTAAACTGGGGTTCCGCTGCAGGTGGCGTCGTTCGGTCCGTACAGAGCGAAGTCGACGTCTCCCGTCGGCGTTCCATCGGCGGTCGCGGAGAGCGTCGCCGAGTCCTGCGGGAAGAGTTCCTGCGCGGTATCGATGGTCGCCGGCGCCTTGTTCACGACGCTCGACTCGTCGGGAGCGTTACAGGGAGAGGACGCAGACTCGTTGTTGCCATCGCCACTGTAGTCGGCGGTCCAACGGTAGGTTCCAGAGGCGGTCGGGGTGAAGCTGCCCGAGCCGTAGTCGCCGTTGCTGTCGCCGTCTGTGTTGTTGACGTTCACCGTGTTGGTGTACGCCACGGGGCCGCTACAATCAGCGTCGTTCGGACCGTAGGCCTTGAAGGTGATCGTGCCACCTGCGTTGGTTCTTACCCCACTAAGGGTCGCGGTGTCGCTGATCGAACTGCCGATAGTCACGCTGTCGGTTGCGTCCGTGGTCAGCGCGCTGCAGTTGGAGATGTTCACCTGCTCGGGTGCCACAAAGTCCTTGATCTCGGACGTGAACGCGTCCGAGGAGCGGCTCTTGAGGTAGGCAGAGCCGAACGTGCCGCACGCCCCCTCGCCGAACAGCGCGTCGAACGAGATCGCGGCCTCACCGAAGGTGTACGGGTCCTGGCTACCGAGAGCCGTTGTAAGCCCGCCGGTTGTACCACCGGTGTCAGTCGCCGGAATCAGCGACGTGTTGATCGACCCCAGCGCATCCGCGTTGCTACCACCGGTGCTGATCACAACAGCCGGACCCCATGCCGAACCGGTCCATGTCCTGATCGAGATTCCCGGGTGGGTTCCGCCCTGGGAGAGGTCATAGGTGATCAGCTTGTCACCGCTCGTCCGCTTCGGCGTGACGTAGACAGGCTTCCTCGCTGTGCCGTTGTTGGCGCACAGGGTGGCCGTGCCGTCACAGAAGTTCTGGTTGAGCTCGAAGTCCATGTTGGTCGTACCGGACGGGTTCTGCACACGCGACCAGAACAGCTCCAGGAATTCATCCTCGGTGAACACGCCGAACGCCTTCAGGTCGCTCTTGTTGGGCGGGATCGAGCCGGTAACGATCGTCGGGTTGGGGTTGTTCTCCGCCGTGCCTTGGCCGAACGAGTCGTCGCCCGTGCCGGTCGGCTTATCGTTCTTCGCCAGCACACCGTCTCGCATACTGGTGCCGGTTCCGCCGGTGAGCCAGTCGATACAACTGGGCGTGTTGACCACCAGGTTCGCGTCATTATCGATCTCGAACGCGCTACCGCTCAGCGTTGCCGGGTTGCTACAGGTGGTTGTGGTGCCTGTTGCGATGCCGCCCGCCAGAGCGGCCATGGTCACCACCAGGACCGCAGCGAGTGCCCAGACTCTGAACTTGCGTTGCTCGATCACCGCGCTAAACCACCCCATTATTTCCTCCTACAGGGGGTACATCGGGGGGTACATCGACTCTTCATGCTGTTCTCCTTTTTCGAGGCATCCACCGACCGTCCGGGGCGGTAGAATGCCTGATGGTGGGGGGCTGGGCGTCTTGTGGCGCTGCCGAGCAACAACAAACGTCCGGCCCCTTGCTCCCTCTCTGGCTAACCCAGTCCCATCACCTCTTTCGTCGTATCATCTCTCTTTCCGTACAAAGGAAAGACCGGCTACCGGATCAAGTGATCCTTCTTAGCCAGTTGCACCACTGGCTCCTTCTGCCCAAGGTGTCCACTCGTAGGGCAGATTTCTTAGCCGTTACCTAGCACTGATTTTTCTTTTAGTAACAAATATAGCAAAAGCAGAAGAGATCCACATGTGCCAGATGTCATATTTTGGCGTGTGCCTTTCGGTACATTCCGAATGCACATAGCGAGACGAAGCGCTAGCAACTACGGGGAGGGGTTGTCTACGCGAAGGCTGCCCGAATCATGGTCACGATTGCGAGCCTCCGGGGCAGGCCCCGTGACGAGACAGGCGGTGTGGTGAGGCTCGCCAGCAGCGCGAGACATCGCACGGGTATCGGCTTCCCTGCCCCACTGCCATGCCGGAAACGCCCAGGACGCGCGGCGAGCCACGATCAAAGACCAGAAGCCGCCCGCTGAATGGCGGGTGTCGCCGTCTACAACAGGCCAGATGCCCGCGCAAGGGCCGCGAGCGGACCGACGAACAGGGCGAAGAGCACCGTCGCGGCGGCCAGGGCGTACACGGAGAACTCGACGGCGAAGCCTCCATCTCCTTGTTCCACATTGCCCGCCGGTTCCTCGAAGAACATGTTGCGGATGATGCCGAAGTAGTACGGAACGGAGAGCACGCTGTTCACCACCACGGCCCCGACGACCACGTACACCAGCCCAGATCCGGACTGCGCACCGGCGAGCAAGACCCACGCCTTCCCGAAGAAGCCCGAGAGCGGCGGAAGCCCCACGAGCGCCGCCATGAATACGCCCATCGAGATGGCGAGCCCCGGACGGGTGCGGAACAGGCCGTTGTAGCCCTTGCTCTCTTCCCCGGCGAGGTCTATGACCAGGAACGCGCCCATGTTCATCACGGCGTAGGCGGCGGAGTAGATCATGACGGCCTGCACCGCCGTCGGAACCGCCTGCCCCTGCAAGGCCGCGAAGGCCGCCAGTATGTAGCCGGAATGAGCCACCGAGCTGTAGGCGAGCATCCTGCGCACGTTGGGCTGACGCAGGGCGAACAGGTTACCGACGAACATCGTCACTATCGCCAGGAATGCCATGACCGCGGTCCACACCGGGGCGGCGCCGGGCATGCCTTCCAGGAGTATCCGTAGCAGCACGCCGAAGATCGCCGCCTTCGGGGCGACGGAGAGGAAGGCCGCGGCGCTCGTGGGAGCGCCCTGGTAGGCGTCCGGCGTCCAGAAGTGGAAGGGCGCAGCCGACACCTTGAATGCGAAGCCGGAGATCAGGAGCACGAGCCCGATCAGAGCGACGGGCGAGAGCTGACCGGAGAAGGCTTGCGCGATGTCCGAGAGCTGCGCGGACCCGGAGACGCCGTAGATCAGGACCATCCCGTAGAGCAAAATCGAGGAAGCGATGACGCCCGTGATGAGATATTTCATCCCGCCCTCGGCGCTCTCTCGTCGCTGCCGGTCGAAGGCGACCATCGCGTAGGATGGGATCGTCGCCAGTTCCAGCGCCAGGAAGATGCCGAAGAGGTCGCGCATGGAGACCAGCAGCATCGCCCCCACCACGACCGACAATATGAGCATCAGGTACTCGGCGCCGTCTCCCGTGCCGCCCGACCAGCGGGCCGCCGCCAGCACCGCAAAGAACGCCGCGCCCGAGACAATCAGCTTGAAATACAGCGCGAAAGCGTCCACGACGTATCCGCCCCCGAAGAACTCGCCAGAGAACCCGATAGCGAGCAGAACCCCCGCTCCCGCGAAGGTCGCGAGCGCACCCAGCGCGGCGAGTCCCGCGACTAGGCCGGTGCTCCGCTCCGCGAACACGCCGACCATGAGAACCGCGATCAGGAACCCCGTCGAGATCAACTCCGGCAGGAGCCCGAGGAACGCCTCACCCGTATAGACCACCGGCTATCCTCCTCCCAAAACCGTAACGACCGCCTCGACCGCTGGCTGCTGAACCCCGATCAAGATGCCCGGAAGAATCCCGAGCAATACGAGCAAAACCGCCAATGGCACCACGGCCGCCATCTCCAACGGCCCGGCGTCGGTAACTTCCTCGTAGGCCGGCTTCTCGATGGGACCGAAGATCACCCGCGCCAGCATGTACAACAGGTACATCGCGCTCAAAATTATACCGAGCGACGCCAGAATTCCGGCCAGCGGGAACGTCGTGTACCCGCCCATGATGCTCATAAACTCCGAGACGAAGATCGCAAGGCCCGGCAGCCCCATCGCCGCCAGCGCCCCGAGCGCCAGCAACCCACCGGCCCACGGCATCCGGGAGGCGAGCCCGCCAAGCTCCGAGATACGCCGCGTGCCCGTCCGGGAGGCGATCACACCGACCAGGACGAACAGCAGCGCCGAGTACAGCCCGTGCGTGACCTGCTGCAACACTGCCCCGTTCATCCCCACCGGGTCCGCGGAGGCAGCCCCGAGGAGGATAAAGCCCAGGGTTCCGATGGACGAGTACGCCACCAGCGCCTTCAGGTCCGGCTGCAAGAAAGCCACGAACGCGCCGTAGACGATGTTGACGACCCCGAGCCCCGCGACTATGGGCAGGAACGGCTCGACGCCCTGCGGCAAGAGAGGCAACGCTATCTTGATCAGGCCGTAAGTCCCCAGCTTCGGCAGGATGCCGGAGAGCACCACGTTCGTGCTCGTCGGGCTCGACACGTACACGTCCAGCAGCCAGCTGTGCAGCGGCACCGCCGGCACTTTCACCAGCAACCCGAAGAGTATTGGTGCCGCTATCGCGATCTGGGCTGTCCGGCCGAGCCCGCCGCCCGCGTTCAGAGATTCGATGGAGAACGTCTCCGCAAGCACGCCGAACGCGAGGAAGCCCGCGAGCATCGTGGTGCTGCCGAGGAACGTGTAGATGAAGAATTTGATCGCTGCCTGCCGCCGGTTCTCGTCACCCCAGATCCCGACCATCAGGTACATCGGGATCAGCGTGATCTCGAAGAAGACGTAGAACAGTATGAGGTCCTGCGCCGCGAAAACCCCGAGCATCCCGAGTTCGGCGAGGAACAACATCGCAAAATACTGCCGCGAGTTCTCCTGAATGTCCCATGAGGCGACCACCGCTATGAGCGTCAGTAGCGCCGTCAGGAAGAACATCCCGAAGCCCAGTCCATCCAGGCCGACGCGGTAGCCGATGTCCAGCGAAGGGATCCAGTTCAACTCCTGCGTCAGCGAAGCCGCGCCGAGGTCGCTCCCGTAAGCGAAGTAGATGTACAGCGCGAGCACCAGTGGCACGGCCGCGACGGCCATCGCCGCGTAGCGAACCAGACGCGCGTCATCGGGCATAAAGAGAACGAGGATAGCCCCGAGCAGCGGGATGAAGACGGTTATCGTGGTGATCATAGCCTCGCCCCCACCGCGAAGGCGGTAATGGTGCTTACCGCGACCAGCGCCACCACCAGCAGCGTCCACTGCGCGCCAGCCACGGCGCCGACGAGAAGCCCGATCACCAGCACGCTAAACAGGATGAACAGCGCGTAGTTCTGCACTCCGCCCGTCTGCAATCGCTGGAGAAGACCACCGGTCCCCATCGCCCCGCGCCCAACACCGCCGACGAGCCCGCCCAGAGAGCGCCGGTCGAACTCGCGGGTGATCCGCGCGAGCGCCTTCGCGCCCCGAACGAAGACAGCCCCGTAGAGAGCGTCGAAATACCAGCCCTTGTCCAGGAACGTATGCAGACCCGAAAGCCTCCGCGCCAGTTGGGCGGCGCGCTCCGGCTTCGGTACGTACAGGAAGTACGCCAGCCCGATCCCGGCTAGCGCCACGATCACGGAGATGCCGCCGAGCGCGTAGCTGAAAGCGTGCGGCTCCAGTTGCAGCGTCTCGCTCGCGAAGTTGCTCGGCGCGATGAAATCCGCGAAGTAGTCCTTGACCGGGAGGCCGAACCCGTGCGGAATGCCGACCCATCCGCTCACGATAGAAAGGAAGGCCAGCAAGAGCATCGGGGCCGTCATGATCCCCGGCGACTCGGTGGCCTCACGGGCCATCTGCGTGCGCGGCTCGCCGGTGAAGGCTATGAAGATGGCGCGGAAGATGTAGAAGGCCGTCAGGAACACCGTGAGCAGCGCCATCCCGAAGAGCACGTAGTAGTGCTCCTCGTACGCGCTCGCCACGATGGCGTCCTTGGACCAGAACCCGGCGAACGGGAAGATCCCGGAGAGCGAAAGCCCCGCAAGCACCATCGCCCAGAATGTGATGGGCATTCGCTGCCGCAAACCCCCCATCTCCGGCAGGCTGTACGAGTTCATCGCGTAGATGATGCTGCCGGCGCAGAGGAACAGCAGCGCCTTGAAGAATGCGTGGTTGTAGAGGTGGAAGAACCCGGCGGTGTACTGCCCGATCCCTAGACCCAGCATCATGTACCCGAGCTGCGAAATGGTGGAGTAGGCGATCACACGCTTTATGTCCTTCTTCACGAGGGCCATCGTCGCCGCCATGAGCGCCGTGAACCCTCCGACGTATGCAACCGTGAGCATCGCGGTTTCGCTCTGCACGAAGATGTCGTAGGTGCGGGCAACCAGGTACACGCCCGCCGCGACCATCGTGGCCGCGTGGATCAGGGCGGAGACCGGCGTCGGACCCTCCATGGCGTCGGGCAACCATACGTGCAGCGGGAACTGCGCGCTCTTGCCGACCGCGCCGATGAACACGAGTATGATAGCCGCCGT
>JACCTS010000610.1 GCA_013812245.1 Rubrobacter sp. | reverse complement strand
GCCAAAGACCCCGAAAAAGCCCAGCGCAGGCTCGTACACCTGCCGATGGGCCGGTTCGCGGAGGCCGTCGAGATCGCCAACGCCGCCCTCTTCCTGGCCTCCGACGAGTCATCCTACGTCAACGCCTCCACCTTCCTGGTTGACGGCGGCCTCTCCGGGGCATACGTTACGCCGGAGTAAGGAGGTCGAGATGAAGAGCGGTCTATCCAACAGCGTCCTCGACGCGATCGGGGGCACGCCGCTGCTAGAGATCGAAGGTATCTACTGCAAGCTGGAGTACCTGAACCCCTCAGGCTCCGTCAAGGCTCGCATAGCCAAGTACATGGTCGAGCGCGCCGAGGACGAGGGCCTGCTCAAACCGGGTGACACTATTGTGGAAGCGACGTCCGGCAACACCGGCAACGCCCTCTCGATGGTCGCCGCGGTCAAGGGATACAGGATGCTCGTCGTGATGCCGGAGGGGTTGAGCGGCGAGCGGGTCGCCATCAGCCGCGCCTTCGGCGCCGAGGTGTTGCAGGTGGGACACTTCCACGTGGACGAGGCGCTGGCGAAGGCGAGGGAGTTGGGACGCGAACCGGGCTACTTCTGTCCCTCGCAGTTCGAGTCGGAATGGAACGTGGAGGAGAACCGAACTTGGCTGGGACCGGAGATCCTGGCGCAGTTGCCTGAAGGCACAACCCCTGACGCGCTGGTCATGGGCGTCGGGACCGGAGGTACGCTCGTCGGCGTGGGACAGGCTTTCCGGAAGGTCAACCCTGGTGTCAGGCTGTTCGCGATGGAGCCGGATGAGTCGTGTACGATCCTGTGCGGAGAGGTGGGGGAACACCTGATCGAAGGCATCGCAGACGGCTTCGTCCCCGGCATCTTCAGCCGCCACAAGAAGCTCGTGGACGACACCCTGAGTGTCTCGTCCGAAGAGGCCGTCGAGACCATGCGCCACTTGGCGAAGCGCCACGGCCTCTTCGTCGGACCCAGCAGCGGGGCCAACCTCATAGCCGCCCGAAAAGTCCGCGAAACCCATCCCGAACTGAAAACCGTCGTCACGCTCTTCTGTGACGAGGGCGAGAAGTACATCAGCGAGCACTTCGCCCAGAACGAAGAGGTGCGGGTCACCCAGGACACGTTCACCTGATCCACTTTGCGGCTAGCGTCCCGGCTCACAATACCGGAGACGGGGGTTCCGGCTTGTGCTACCTTTACCGTGCTCGACGAAGGGCGCGGGAGAGAGCCGGTGGGGAGTGGGGGAGCTACCGTACCGGCCGCCGAAGGTGAAAAGTCCGGGTGGCGATAGCCGCCGGGGACCGAATCTCTCAGGCAAAAGGACCGCGCACCGGAGGGCGTCCTGGAGAGTCTGGTCCAAGACCAGCGCCGACGGGGTAACACTCTCAGGTTTGGGACAGGACGGAAAAATACAACGTCCACCCGACAAGGGGGTATAGCCGCGTGGCGCGATTCACACCGCACACCGAGGCCGACATCCAGGAGATGCTGGAGGCCATCGGGGTCGAGACCCTGGACGACCTCTTCGCCGATGTCTCGCCAAAGTTCGAGGACCCACTGGACCTCTCGCCCACCCTCTCCGAGTACGAAGCGCTCAGGGACGTGGAGGCGCGGGCCGGGGAGAACGTCTCGGGGATGCCGATCTTCCTGGGCGCGGGGGCGTACGACAGGATCACCCCGTCCTCCATAGGCGCCATCATTAGCCGTGGGGAGTTCCTAACTTCGTACACGCCCTACCAACCGGAGGTCAGCCAGGGCCACCTCCAGGCCATCTTCGAGTTCCAGTCCGTGATCTCCGAGCTGACCGGCCTCGATGTCGCAAATGCCTCGGTCTACGAGGGCGCCAACGCCGTCGCCGAGGCCGCCCTGATGACAGCCCGCCTGACGAAGCGTGACCCGAAGGTCGCCGTCTCCGCCGGCCTGAACCCCCGCTACCGAGAGGTCGTCGAGACCTACGGTGTCGAGGTAGTGGAGTTGCCGTTCGACGGAGGTACCACGGACTTCGCCGCCGTCCCGGACGACGTATCCGGTGTGTTCGTGCAGAGCCCGAACTTCTTCGGAGTGGTTGAAGACATCGAGGCTGCATCGGAGGCGGCGCACGTGGTGGACGCGCTGTGCGTGGCGGTGTGCGACCCGATCTCACTCTCCGTCCTCGAAGCCCCCGGCAACCTCGGCGCGGATATCGCCGTCGGCGAGGCCCAGCCGCTCGGAATGCCGCTCCTCTTCGGCGGGCCATACGCAGGCTACATGGCGACCCACGAAAAGTTCGTGCGCCAACTCCCAGGCCGTATCGCTGGCGAAACCGTTGACCAGGACGGGAAGCTAGCCTACGTCCTCACCCTTCGCGGACGCGAGCAGGACATCCGGCGCGCCAAAGCCAACTCCAACATCTGCACCAACCAGGCCGTCACGGCCCTCGCCGCAACCGTCTACGCCGCGCTCATGGGGCCGGAGGGACTGCGCGAAGTCGCCGAACTCTCCATCTCCAAAGCCCATTACCTCGCAGACAGGCTGCAAGACGCCGGGCTGAAACTCAGCTATCCCGAAGCGCCGTTCCTATGGGAGTTCGCGGTAGAGATGCCCGACGTGGACCGCGTCAATGATGCATTGTTACATAACAGTATAGTTGGGGGTCTGGATCTCGGGGATGGGACGATGCTCGTGGCGGTGACGGAGAAGCGAACCAGAGAAGAACTCGACGCCCTCGTGGAGGTGGTTGCGAATGCTGGGTGAGCGATCGCTGGGAAGACTGATCCGGGACAAAGGCCGCAAGGGCCGCCGGGGCTATACCCTCCCGAAACCCGACGTCGATAAGACGGACCTCGAACAAGTCCTCCCTCAGAAATCTCTCCGCAAGGAGAAGCCTGGGCTCCCCGAGGTGGACGAGCCCACCGCGATCCGTCACTACACCAACCTCTCCCGCAAGAACTGGGGCATAGACACCAACTTCTATCCCCTCGGCTCCTGCACGATGAAGCACAACCCGCGCGCCAACGAGGCCGCCGCGGCCGTCCCCGGCTTCGCTAGCCTCCACCCTCTGCAACCCGAGAAGGGAGCGCAGGGCGCGCTGCGCGTCATGCACGAATTGCAGGGTTTCCTGTCGGAGGTATCCGGGCTGCCGGCCGTCTCGTTGCAGCCGATGGCCGGGGCGCAGGGCGAGCTGACCAGCATCCTCATGGTCAAGCGTTACTTCGAGGACGCGGGTGACGAAGGGCGCACCACGGTCCTCGTGCCGTCCACCGCCCACGGCACCAACCCGGCGACGGCCTCGATGGCGGACTTCAAGTCCGTGGAGGTCGGTCTCGACGAGCACGGCTGCGTGGACGTGGACGAGCTGCGGGCGTTGGTGGACGAAACGACCGCCGCCCTGATGATCACCAACCCCAACACCTGCGGCGTCTACGAGCGCAACATCGCCAAGATAGCGGAGGTCCTGCACGAAAAAGGCGCCTTCCTGTACATGGACGGCGCGAACATGAACGCCAACCTGGGCCGCATGCGTCCCGCCGACGCGGCCGTGGACATCATGCACTTCAACCTGCACAAGACGTTCTCCACCCCGCATGGCGGCGGTGGTCCTGGCTCCGGCGCCATCGCCTGCTCTGAGGTGCTCGCCCCCTTCCGCCCCGACCCGGTCGTAGAGAAGGAAGGTGAGTTGTATCGCTTCGTCTGTCCCGAGAAGACTATCGGCCGGATGAGCACCTTCCACGGCAACTTCGGCGTCGTCCTGAAGGCGTGGAATTACATCAAGATGCACGGCCCCGAGCTCAGGGATGTGACCGACATGGCCGTTCTGAACGCCAACTACGTCCGTGCCAGACTGCGGGGCGCCTACCGCATTCCATACGACGAGCTGTGCAAGCACGAGGTCGTCGTCCAGCCGCCGAAGGGCAAGAAAGCGCTGGACATCGCCAAGGGCCTCATAGACCACGGCTACCATCCGCCCACGGTCTACTTCCCGCTCGTCGTCAAGGAGGCCATGCTCATCGAGCCGACCGAGACCGAGTCCAAAGAGACCCTCGACGACTTCGTCGGCGCGATGCTGGAGCTGGCCGAGAGCGGGCAAGAGGAGCTCGAAGAGGCCCCGACGCAAGCCCCCACCCGCCGCCTGGACGAGACCCGCGCCGCCAGGCAACTCAAGGCCCGGTGGTAGCGGTGGCTGCGAAGGATCTCCGGCGGACACCGCTCTACGAGGAGCACGAAAAGGCGAGCGCCAGGCTCGTGGACTTCGCTGGCTGGGAGATGCCTGTACAGTACGGCGGCATAAAGGCCGAGCATGAGGCCGTCCGCACGCACGCCGGTCTCTTCGACGTCTCCCACATGGGCGAGGCCGTCTTCCGTGGCCCGGACGCCGAAGCCGCCGTGCAGCGCCTCGTCACCCGCGACGTGTCGAGGCTCGAAACTGGTCAGGCCGGCTACGCCGCCGTCTGCTACGAAGACGGCGGCACGGTGGACGACGTACTCGTCTACCGGCGCCCGGACGACTTCCTGATCGTGGTCAACGCTTCGGGCCGCGACAAGGACCTCGCCCATTTCCGGTAGAACGTCTCGGATCTCGACGTGGAGGTCGCCGACGAATCCGACGGCTGGGCGCTGCTCGCGCTCCAGGGACCAGAGGCCGCGGAAATCCTCCAGGACCTCACCGGCGTGGACCTCACGGGGCTCAGATACTACCGCTTCTTGGATGGCGATGTGGACGGCGTTCCAACCACCATCTCCCGCACCGGATACACCGGTGAGGACGGGTTCGAAGTCTTCGTCCGCCCCGGCGACGCGGCTCCACTCTGGCGGAAGCTCGTCGAGGCCGGCGCAACTCCCGTGGGG
>JACCTS010000562.1 GCA_013812245.1 Rubrobacter sp. | reverse complement strand
GCTCCGGCAACGCATGTGCTCCAGGCTGCGGCTTCTTCAAGAGGAAGGGGCAACGGTTCCTCGATCGTGACATCGGAGATGGCGATACGACCACCCCGTTTAAGGGCACGGTGGGCACGGGAGGTGGCCCCCTCCTTGTCCGGGAGTAGCGATAACACGCACTCCATCACGATCCCGTCGAGCGAGCCCGCTCTGACTGGGGGGCGCTCCGCGTCTGCGACAACGACACCCCCAAAGGTTGAGGCTGCCGAGGCCGCGCCATATGCAAGGTCGAGACCGATCGCCGTATACCCCTGCCCGGCGAGCATGCCAAGGGTTGACCCGTACCCGCATCCGAGGTCGAGAACGCGTGCGCCTCGCTCAAGTCCGAGGGAGTCCACGGTCAGCGCCGTGGTTCGTTCGCCTCCTGGATGGAGTCGCTCGCCCAAGAGCAAACGAGCGACCGGGTTCGTCCAGGTGGTGCAGCATGCGCTCTTGAGCGCCGCATCCTGCCGTGCGGTCGCCATCAGCCGTCGATCTCGGCACCGGCCGAGGCAACCACCGGAACCGGACGGTGTCCGGGGGCGAAACGATAGAGGGTGTTGTACGTGCAGAACGGGATGATGCGACCATCGGGCATGGCTTCTTGGATGCAGCACCGCTTGGCGCGCGCCACGTCGAAGTTCCATCGGTCCATAAACGCCTCGATAGTTATGGAGAAGAGGTTGCCTGCCATGTCTTCCTCGTCGATCTCCATGATCGGGCCGCAGGCGCACTCGAAGGCGGTCATCTGGCCGTCCGAGCCGGCAGGGTTGGACTTCGAGTAGAGGGACTCGAGCGTCGCTCTCATCTCGGCGAAGTCCGCCTCCAGGGTGGGATTGAGCGATGGCAGCGCGGCGTTCTTCAGATAATCGAGATAGTGCTCGACGTTCACGACGCGCGGCAGAGGCGTGACCGCTCCGTCCTGTATCCACGCGTAGGTGGCTGCCGTGCACATCGGATCGCAGCAAGGTATGGGGACGAAGTCGGTGGCGCGAAACAGGCCGTCGGTCTGGTCGGCGATCGCCGCTATGACGTCAGGGGTCGTGGTCCGATCCATCGGGTCGAAAGGCACCCACCTACCCTCCCCGAACTGAGGCTGGAAGCTCACGGCCCGCACGGCCGGATGCTCGAGGCCAAGCCTCACTATGGACCCGATCTCGTGATCGTTGACCCCTTTGGCGATGGTGCCCACGAGAACCACGTTGACTCCGGCTTGTCCCAGGGCATCCAGAGCGCGCAGCTTCGTGTCGACGAGATCCTTGCCGCGCAGTAGCTCGAGTGAACCCCGCTCGAAACCGTCGAACTGCAGGTATACCTTCACGTTGAGTTCGGCGGCGAGGTCGCACAGGCGAGGGTCTCGCGCGAAGCGGATCCCGTTCGTGTTGACGACAGTGTGGCGGACGCGGCCGCTCTGCGATACGCGTCGCATTACCTCCCCGAAGTCAGGGTGGATCGTGGGCTCTCCGCCCGACAGCATCACCACATCGGCCGTCCCGCCCTCGGCGCGCGTCACCGCATCGAGCATCGCGTCGATCTCGTCCAACGATGCGTGACTTCCGTGCGGGCTGGCGGCAAAGCATGCCGGGCACTCGAGATTGCACGCCTGGGTGATCTCGAACAGGGTTACGCATGCGTGTTGCTCGTGCTCGGGGCAGAAGCCGCAGTCATAGGGGCAACCGGCCTCGCTTTGGGTCGCGTGGAATAGGGGAGCCCGGCCCGGCTTGATGAACTTCCTGCTCCACCGATACCACTCTGCGTCGGAGCAGGTGAGGCCGCGGTGCTCTCCATGCTCCGGACAGTGTTTGACCATTACGATCCGGCCTTCGTCCTCCACGATGTCGGCGGGCACCAGCGCTCTACATTCGGGACACAGCGACTGCGTGGCGTTCTTCGCTATCGGCATACCGGGCTCCTCTCATGGGCTTCTCACGTATGCGGAGCTCATCTCTTGCGGGTAACGAGATCCCCACGTCTACCTCGCCGCCTTCCCCCTCCAGCGATCGAGGAGGCCCGTCCCCTGCCGCTGGGAATCATCGTCCTTTCTGGCCCTTTTCTTCAGGCCGAGCTCCCGCTCGACGATGTATCCGGGCTTCGCTCCCGTGCTCCACGCCTCGACCTCCCCGTCTTCGAACAGCAGGAGCGACGGGATGGTGCTGATGTTGTATGCCCTGGCTAGTCGAGGGTCCGCCTCGATGTCGACCTTCACGAAATCGACCCATCCCTCCCACTCAGCGGAGAGCTGCTCCACTACATGGGCCATCGTCTTGCACGGAGCGCACCAGTCCGCGTAGAAGTCCACTACCACGGGCCGCTCGCTATCCAGGACGTGTTCTTTGAATCCGTTCGTCGGGATCGATCTCGTCATGCGATGCTCCTTGGCTCGGTTCGCTTTCCGTCACGAACGATCTCCGTCGTTCGATGGATGGAACAGATGGGCCGGTAGTGCGTTCCTTGCATTGTCAGCGTCGTGACAGATTAGGCGGCAGTGTGTCTGCCCCTTGGAAGAAGGAGGCTCCAGATGTGGGTCGATCGAGCCGGCGGAGCGGAACGGTTGGACAACGTTCTCGCCTCCCACTCCCTGAACCAGGAGGCGCTCCGAGGGCACCTAGCGCTCTACCGAGCCATCATGTTCGGACCGTCGCCACTCACCCGAGCAGAGCGGGAAGCGATAGCGGTCGTCGTGTCCGCTGCCAATGATTGCCACTACTGAGTGACTCATCATGGAGCTTCTCTCGCCCGAGAGTCGGGCGATGAGGGGCTCCAGGAGGCGGTCGCCTCCGGTCACTTCGATCGTTTGGATCCTCGCATGGCCGCGCTGTGTACCTACGCGCTCAAACTGACCCTGCGGGTCGACGCGATGGAGGAGTCCGACGTGGACGCCCTCCGTGCGGCTGGTTTCGACGACAGGGCGATCGTGGACACTAACCAGGTCGCGTCTTACTTCAACTACGTGAACAGGGTGGTGGAAGGTCTTGGAGTTGAGCTGGAGGCCTTCTGGTCGGACCAACAGCGGACCCGACGTCACTACGATCTCCGTGACGGTCGCCCCTAGGATACGTCCGTCATGCCCATCCGATCCTGTAGATCGGTGGGGCAAGATTGGTAGGCACGCTGACACTCTCGCAGCGAAGTGATTGCTTCGTTGGTTCGATCACCCAGGGGACCGTGCGGGGCCCTATCGGATAGCGGGAGGGGGACATGATCGGCTCTGCTTTGACGCACAGGGTTCAGCGATTGGAGCATTGGCTCGCCTGCTGTCTCGCCCGAGGGGAGCTGGCGCCTGTCGAGCTGGCGGATGCGACCGAGCTGGCCGACCTGCTTACGGAGCAGCATCTGGAGACCGGGACTCCGATCTTCCACCAGGGAGACAGGCTCGACCGGATAGGGATCGTGCGACGTGGTGAGGTCGGGCTGTATCACAGGGTCGGAAGCCGAAATCTGCTGATCAACGTGCTCTCTCCTGGCGACGTGCTGGGGGACATCCCGGTGCTATCGGAGAACCCCATGCTCTACACCGCACGGATGCTGTCCAACGGCTCGATCTTGATGCTGAAAGAGACAGACCTCCGCATCCTGCTCCGGTCGCGGCCCCATATCGCATCACGCTGGCTTATCTCGGTGGCGGGACGGATGGAGAGGACCCAGCGACGCCTGCTCGAGGTTCTGTCCGGTGGCCTTGAGGCCAAGCTTTCGCTGCTCCTGATCGATCAGGCCAAGGGCGGAAAGGTCAAGCTGTCGCAAGAGTCCCTGGCTCAACTGCTCGGCGCCAAGAGAGAGAGCGTGAACCGGGCTCTCCGGCACCTCGCCCGGGAGGGGCTCGTCGAAACGTCCTACGGGAGCATCTTGATCCTGGATCCCAGGGAGTTGGCCTCGCGCTCTACTCTCGGCGACGGAGCTATCGACCTGGACCTTTAGCGATTCTTTGTGCTCTAGGTCACAGTCCGGGACGCTCCCAGCCTTCCGCACGGTTCTTCCTCCCGTCAGAGGTACTTGGTTTAGGAAGTGGAGGAGCCACATGGACGGCCGGTTAGATCTACGTTCGGTAGCGGGGGCGAACCCCGGTGCCGGGTCTGGATTCAAGAGAGCGGGGATCGTTCTCGGGGTTGCAGGGGTCATGGCGGTAATGGTGACTCTCGTCGCCAACATCGTGACGGGGAATCTGGTTAACGATCCTCACGGCGCGATAACCGTTGGGAAAGGTTCTGCGTGGGCGTTCGGGCTCACCATCACCGGGTTCGGCGCTCTGAAGATCGGGATCGCGCTCATCCTGATGGGGATCCTTGTGACCCTGTGGGAGAGGATAGGAGCCATCAAGACGGCGCTACCGTCGCTCATGGGAGTGGGCGATGCCGGGACGCCGGTGGCGCCGGGCGAGTTCGAGTCGCCGTATGGAAGGGCGACTGTCGCCCAGGACGAGCCGGATGAATTGCTGATCCATAGGATGGCGCGAACGCTATGGTTGCCGATGCTCGCTATGGGCGCCATGGCCTTGCTCGCCGGCTTCGTTGTATCGCTCGTGTGGTCTGACAGGGTCGCCGGCGATCCGTTGCAGGCGGCGCACCTATCGGCCGTTGCACAAGGGCTCCAGTTCGCCGGAGAGGGCTTCCTTCTTTCCGGGGTCTCGTTCCTCCTGGGGACGATCCTGGGGTCGCTCCGCAAGGGCGGGGCGGAGGTCCAGAAACACCTCGGGGTTCCGATCAACACGCTAAGGATGCCCGTCAGCGCCAAGCTCTTCGTAGGGCTGATGGTCGCGGGGCTGATGGTGGAGATCGGACAGTTGATCGCATACTTCGCCGTCGCGACCTTCGATAACCCCGTCTCGATCGCGTCCTATTTCGCCTGGTTGGGACCGGTCAGGGAGTTCGGACTCGGACTGCTCCTGTCCGGGATCGTGCTCGCACTCGCCACCATCGCCAAGGCGCTCGGCTTCCAGTTCCATCGGTTGTCCGAGGTCGTCGTCCATGGATCTTGAAAGGAGAGTTGATGAGGATGACTAGCAAGAGAAGCAGTGACTATGCGATCGAGGTGGGTGTGTTGGCCCCCGATCGCAACCTTCCACAGAAGGCGGGACGCAAGATGTGGTTGCCGATGCTAGTCCTGGCGCTGATAGCGTTCCCGGTGGCGGTCGTTCTGGCAGCCGTTCGTTCCAACGAGATCGCCACCGCCGGGTCCGAGCAGACCATCGCCTCGCTGGGGCATCTGGTGCCGGCCGTCATGTTCATCGGATTCGCATCCGTTTTCGCAGCGGTCTCGTTCGCGATCGCTCGGATCCTCGGCGAGTTCCGGGTCGGCGGGGGAAAGCTCCAGGAGTCGAGCGGTACCCAGGTGAGGACGCTCAAGATGCCTGCCACCGCCAAGGCGTTCCTCGCATTGATGATGATGGCGATGATGGCTCTCGTAGGAGCGGTCGTGTTGCACTTCATCATCGCCGAGGCCATCTCGAACGGGAGCACCTACTCGCTCGGTCATTCCGAGCAATGGTCGATCTGGCTCGAAGGAGTCAGACGAACCGGTGTGGCCGTCTATCTCGCTGCGATCTCGCTCGGACTTGCGACCGTGATCGAGGTTCTGAACTTCCAGATCACCCGAGT
>JACCTS010000578.1 GCA_013812245.1 Rubrobacter sp. | reverse complement strand
GCCGCCTTCGATAACGCCCTGGAGCTACTGTACCTGGCGGGGCGCGACCTGCCGCACGCGGTCGCCATGATGATCCCGGAAGCCTGGGAGAACGACGACCTCATGGAACCTGAGCGCCGGGCCTTCTACCAGTACCACAGCGCGCTCATGGAGCCGTGGGACGGGCCGGCCGCCGTGGCCTTTACCGACGGACATTCCATCGGCGCAACCCTGGACCGTAACGGGCTCAGGCCGGCCCGCTACTCCGTCACTAGAGATGGGCGCGTGGTGATGGCCTCCGAAGACGGTGCGCTGCGGCTGCCCGCTGAGGATGTAGTGGAGCGGTGGCGATTGCAACCGGGGAAGATGCTCGTCGTGGATACGGAGAACAACCGCTTCCTGCACGATGCGGAGGTCAAGAAGTCGCTCTTCGTGCGCCAGCCATACAAAGAGTGGGTGGAGGACGGGGAGATCAACCTGAACGAGCTCCCCGATGCCGTGCCCGACGGAAGGCCGGAGTCGGCCGGTTTTCACGAGCGGCAGCGGGTGTTCGGCTACACGCTGGAGGACCTCAGGATCATTCTGGAACCCATGGCCCGGAACGGCAAGGAGCCCGACGGCTCCATGGGCACGGACACACCGTTGGCGTTCCTCTCCGAGCGTCCGCAACTACTCTTCAACTACTTCAAGCAGCATTTCGCGCAGGTCACAAACCCGGCCATAGACCCACTGCGCGAGGAGCTGGTAATGTCGCTCAACATGTCGCTCGGACCGGAGAAGAACCTCTTTGACGAGACGCCGGAGCACTGCCGGAGGATTCTGGTGGACCAGCCCATCCTCACCGCCGACGAGTTGGAGAAGATCCGGCAACTCCGCGCGGAGCCTTTCGCTGCGTCCACCCTCTCGATGCTGTTCCCGGCGTCCGCGGGGGAGGAAGGTCTCGGAAAGGCCTTGGAGAGCCTGTGCGAGAGGGCCGAGAAGGCCGTTCAGGGCGGTTCGACGGTCCTGATCCTGAGCGACCGGGGCGTGAGCGAGATGCAGGCGCCCATCCCGAGCCTGCTGGCGACCGCCGCCGTCCACCACCACTTGGTCCGGCGCGGCATCCGCACCCGGACGACGCTGGTGGTCGAGACGGCCGAGGCGCGGGAGGTCCATCACTTCGCCGTCCTCGTCGGCTACGGGGCGACGGCCGTCAACCCGTACCTGGCCTTCGAGACCATCGAGGAGATGGCGGCCGAAGGCGTCCTGGGGGACGTGAGCCCGGAAGAGGCGTCCAGGAACTACATCAAGGGCGTCAAGAAAGGGCTCTTGAAGGTCATCTCCAAGATGGGTATCTCCACGCTGTTCTCGTACTGCGGGGCCCAGATCTTCGAGGCCGTCGGGCTGAACAAGTCGCTCGTGGAGCGGCACTTCACCGGTACGGCATCGCGGGTCGGGGGTGTCGGGATAGATGGGATCGGGCGCGAGACCCTGGAGCGCCACCGAAGGGCCTTCGAGGCTGTCGAGGACGGGGACGAGCTGGAGATCGGGGGCGAGTACCAGCTCCGCGCCCAGGGCGAGTATCACCAGTGGAACACGAAGAGCATCGTGCCGCTGCAAAGGGCCGTCAGGAACGGCGACTTCGAGACCTTCAAGGAGTACACCAAGCACTTCGACTCCGAGAGCGCTCGGCTGGCGAACTTGCGCTCCCTCTTCGAATTCGAGAAGGACCCCATCCCGCTGGACGAAGTCGAGCCTGCCAGTGAGATCGTCAAGCGGTTCTCCACCGGGGCGATGTCCTTCGGGTCCATCTCCAAAGAGGCGCACGAGACGCTCGCTGTGGCGATGAACCGGATCGGGGGCAAGTCCAACACCGGAGAGGGCGGCGAGGACCCTGAGCGGTTCGCCGATGACCGCCGCAGCGCCATAAAGCAGGTGGCGAGCGCCCGCTTCGGGGTCACGACGGAGTACCTGGTCAACTCGGGGATGCTCCAGATCAAGGTGGCCCAGGGCTCCAAGCCCGGCGAGGGCGGCCAGCTCCCAGGCCACAAGGTCTCGGAGGATATCGCGAAGGTGCGCTACTCGACGCCTGGGGTGGGGCTCATCTCCCCGCCGCCGCATCACGACATCTACTCCATCGAGGACTTGGCGCAGCTCATCCACGACCTGAAGAATGCCAACCCGGAGGCCCTGGTGAGCGTGAAGCTGGTGGCCGAGGCCGGGGTGGGAACCATCGCGGCTGGCGTGGCGAAGGCCAAAGCGGACCACATCACCATCGCAGGCCACGACGGCGGCACGGGGGCCTCGCCGCTATCCTCGATCAAACACGCCGGGTTGCCGTGGGAGCTCGGTATCGCGGAGACCCAGCAGGTTCTGGTGCAGAACGACCTGCGCGGGCGGGTCTACCTCCAGGCCGACGGCCAGATGAAGACGGGCCGCGACGTGGTGGTTGCCGCTCTCCTCGGGGCGGAGGATTTCGCCCTCTCGACGGCGCCGCTGGTGGCCCTCGGCTGCATCATGATGCGGGTCTGCCACTTGAACACCTGCCCGGTCGGTATCGCCACTCAGGACCCGGAGCTTCGCAAGAAGTTCACCGGCACGCCAGAGCACGTGATCAACTACTTCTTCTTTGTGGCCGAGGAGATCCGGAGCTACATGGCCGAGATGGGCTTCCGCACCTTCGAGGAGATGGTCGGCCGGGTTGACCGGATGAGGAAGAAAGTGGGCCTCACGCACTGGAAGACGGACGGCGTGGACCTCTCCGCCATCCTGCATCGTCCCGAGCGGGCTGACGAGGTCGCCACCCACAGGGTCGAGGACCAGGACCATCACCTCGGCGAGGCGTTGGACGTGGAGCTGATCGAACGTTGCAAGCCCGCGCTGGAGAACGGTGAGCCGGTGCGGTTCTCGGCGGAGATCACGAACACCAACCGCACGGTCGGCGGACGCCTCTCGGGCGAGGTAGCGCGCCGCTTCGGCAACGACGGTCTTCCCGACGATACCATCCACATGGACATGAAGGGCGTCGCCGGGCAGTCCTTCGGGGCGTGGCTGGCGAAGGGCATCACCCTGAACCTGGAAGGCACGACCAACGACTACGTCGGCAAGGGACTCTCGGGTGGGCGGCTGGTCGTCGCGCCCGTACAGGATGCGGCCTACCCGCTGGAGAAGAGCATCGTGGTAGGCAACGTGGCCCTGTACGGCGCTACGGCTGGCGAGGCATATTTCCGGGGCTTTGCGGGTGAGCGATTCGCGGTGAGAAACTCGGGCGCGGAGACTGTTGTCGAGGGCATAGGAGACCACGGCTGCGAGTACATGACCGGCGGCGTCGTCGCGGTGCTCGGCCCAACCGGGCGCAACTTCGCCGCAGGGATGAGCGGCGGTATCGCGTTCGTGCTCGACGAGGATGACCGCTTCGAGAAGCTCTACAATCCGGAGATGGTGAGCCTGGAGGCTGTGGAGACGGAGGAGAACGTCTCCATGCTGCGGCGTCTCGTCGAGCGCCATCTCGAGCTGACGGGGAGCGATGTGGCGAAGCGGGTTCTGGACGATTGGAACGGGTACCTGCCGAAGTTCGTGAAGGTGATGCCGAACGACCTCAAGCGGGTGCTGGAGGAGCGGCAGGAGGCCGAGCTGGAGGTGGTGTCCGGTGGGTGATCCCAGAGGGTTCATCAAGCTCGGGCGCAAACCGACCCCGAAGCGCACCATCGAGGAGCGCGTCCAGGACTACCGCTACATCTACGAGCCGATGCCCGAGGACGAGCTGAAGGGCCAGGCGTCGCGCTGCATGGATTGCGGCGTGCCTTTCTGCAACACGGGATGCCCGCTCGGGAACCTGATCCCGGACTGGAACGATCTCGTCTACAGGGACCAGTGGAAGCAGGCCATAGACCGCCTGCACAAGACCAACAACTTCCCCGAGTTCACCGGGATGCT
>JACCTS010000518.1 GCA_013812245.1 Rubrobacter sp. | reverse complement strand
GCCCACCGTCCCACCAGGCTGGCGACCATCAGCGTGCTCACGCGGGGCGACTTCTTGCCCAGGGTGGAGGCCCGCGCCAGCCACGCCGAGCGGCGCGCGAGATCCGCCGCCGGGACCGGCGCCCGGTGCCCGAATAACTCGTTCAGCACCACGAAGTCCCGCATGGTCTTCCTCCCGAAACTGTATGGGCCGTGCGGCACCCGGTAGAGGGCCCTCGCCCCGTGGACCACTGCCGTGCGGTAGCCCCGTTTCAGGAAGTGATGCGCCCACTCCTGATCCTCACAACGTTCGATCTTCTCGGAGAACGGCCGCTCTTCCCACAGGCCGCGCCTGATGATGCTGTTCGGATTCTGCAATCCCCGGTTGGGCCGTCGATAGAACTCGTCGAGGTCTATGGTCTCCACCTTGCTCCCGCCCATCACCGGGTAGTCCTCCACGTCGAAGAGCAGCGGTCCCCACGCGGCCGCCAGCCGTTCGTCGGCGTCCATCGCCCGGACAAGCTCCGCGAGCCACTCCGGCTCAAGCGGCACGCAGTGGCTGGAGAGACATACCGCGTACTCGCCCGACGCGGCCGAAATCCCGACGTTCAACGAGCCGCCGTAGTTAAAGGATTCTCCTGAGTAGTCCACGAGGACGTGCGGGTAGCGACGAACTAGTTCCAGCGTCCTGTCCGTTGAGCCCGAGTCAACGACCACAAGCTCGAAGTCTTCCCGAAAGTTCTGGGAAAATACGGCTTCGAGAACATCGCCGATAGAGCTCTCGTTGTTGTGGGTGCGGACGACTACGGAAGCCTTCATGCAGTCCCATCTGGGTAGAACTCTCTCAACAGGGGGCCGGTGATCTCCTCTACCACCTTCACCTGGTCCGGCCCCAGATCCTCCCTCCAGGCTCCGGATGCTCCCTTGCGGTAGAACTTTCCCTCGCCTTTCTCCTCCTCGGGGATCATCTCCCACGAATGCTCCCGGACGATTCGGGCGAGGTCTTCTCCGTCCACCTCTATCTCCAGCTCGGAGTAGATGCGCTTCATGGTCCCCAGGGTGTCGGCGAGCAGATCTTCGTACCTGACCAGTACCTTGCGGCCGTCGTGGGCGTCGAAGGCTCGCTTGGAGTTGCCGACGTATCGCAGGTACATGGTCGCCTGATCCTCGACCACCTCCTCCTGCGATTTGCCGGTGAAGTCATCCAGCGGGGCATCGTCCGCGCCGACCAGCCCCCTCCTCTCCCGCCTCTTCGTGCCGCGCAGTTCGTAGGCCCAGCTTCCCTCTCTGGCGGCGTCCAGGGCGGAGGCCACGATGTCCCTCGGGTCGCGCACCAGGAGCACCATGGCGCTCTCCGGCAGCGCCTCCATCAGGATGGGCGCTCCTATGGAGCCCGAGGGTTCCTTTATGACCAGCAAGCCATCCCTGGCGAATTTGGGGAACCTGGCGCCCGCCGAGTCGAGGACGAAATCCCTGACGGACTTCAGCCATACCAGCTTGCGGTGCGTTCCCATGACGAAGTTCTCGTTGTCGCGGCGGTGGGCGGCTCTCTCGTAGAAGGAGCCGAAGAGTTCCCCGACGCGGGGCTCGTTCCACATGGCATGGTTCTCGCCATCGCGCATCATGGACGCCAGCCACGTACTCCCGGTCCTGACGGTGCCGAAGATCCAGGCTATGTTCCCGGCGCCCACGGTATGCCCGCCAAGCTCCTTCTCCAGACCGGAGATCCGGTGGTCTCTGTTCGCCAGCGCCCACCGGGCCTCCTCTATCTGCTCGCGCAGCCGCGCCTGGGTCTCCTCCATAGCCTCCAGAGTCGGTGGCGCCTCGCCGCGAACGACGCCCGTATCGAGGTAGAGAAAAGCCCTCGCGTTTCTGGCTAACTGGACGGCCGTGCGGCTCCTGAAGAGCGGCATCCGGACACCTCCCGCCGTAGCGTCTTCCGAGCCAGGCACCGATCCGCCCACACGACCTGAACCTCCCGGCGCTCCCCTCTCAAAAAGACCTCAAACGCCCGCCCGGCTGATCTGCTGTTCGGGATAGAACTCTTGCAACAGAGGACCGGTGATGTCCTCGACCATCTGAATCTGGTCCGGGGTGAGATCCTCTCTCCAGCCTCCCGGCGTGGCCTTCCGGTAGAACTTGCCCTCACCCTTCTTCTCTTCGGGAATGTTCTCCCACGAGTGCTTCTTGATCGCCCGCGCGACCTCATCCTCGTCCATGGGAATTCCCAACTCGGAGTAGATCCGCTTCATGGTCCCCAGGGTGTCTGCCCGTAGCTCCTCGTAACGTACCAGTACCTTCGGTCCTTCATGAGCGTCGTATGCTTCTTTGGAGCGGCCTATGAACTCCAGGTATTTTTTGGCCCCCTTTCTCACTATTGCCTTGGGATCTGATGGAGGCGGTGTGCCCTGGCGACGTCCTCTCTTGTACGCCTCGGCAGTCCATCCACCCTCGGATTTGCCGGATAGGTTGGACGAGACAACGTCTCTCGGGTCACGCACGAGGAAGATCATACGGCTCTCGGGCAACGCCTGTGCCAAAAGCGGAGCCCCGTTCGACCCGTTGGGCTCCTTGACCACCAGATACCCATCCCCTGATACCTCTGGGAACTTCTCGTGGGCCGAGGCTAGAATGAAGGCGCGGATGGCCCTTGAGCGTTTTTCGTCCGGGCCGCCCAGGATGCCGTGTTTCCCGCCACGGTGCGCACCGCGTCCGTAGTAGAAGCCCCCGAAGAGCGCGCCTACCAGCGGCTCGTGCCACATGGTGTGTCCCGTGGGCTCGTCCATCATGGACCCGAGCCAGGTGGAGCCCACCCGCGCCGTGCCGAACATCCACACCACGTTCTCGGGTTTCAGGTCGCCGGCTGGAGCGTCGGATCTACTCTCCCTCACCTTCTTTTCGAGTTCCGCGATCTGGCGGTTCCGGTCTTCGAGCCGCTTGTGGGCCTCCTCCAGGCTCTGAATCCCTCCACCTTCCCCCGGCGTCGGGCCACGGGTGAGGCCCGCCTCGAAGTTGAGGAACGCCTTTATCCCGCGCGCCACCTCCAGAAGTATGTTCTGTCTGTATACCGGCATCTGGGGATCTACCTCACTTTCCCCGGCTCACGCGGGATAGAACTCTTCCAGGAGAGGGGCGGTGATCTTCTCCACGATCCCGGCCTGTTTGGGTGTGAGATCCTCCCTCCATCCTCCTGGCGTGGCCTTGCGATAGAACTTGCCCTCGCCCTTGTTCTCCTCCGGGATGTTCTCCCACGAATGCTTCTCGACGACCCGGGTGAGGTCTTTGTCCCCGGCCGGTATCCCGAGCTCAGAGTAGATTCGCTTCATGGTCTCCAGAGTGTCTGCCCGTAGCTCCTCGTAACGTACCAATACCTTCGGGCCTTCATGCGCTTCGTAGGCGTCCCTGGCATTGCCGACCTGCGTCATGTACATGTTGGCCCGGCGCCGGGTGATGGCCTCCGGGTTGGTATCTGCCAGGGCGTTCTCCTTCCACCGGCCCTTGTCCTTGCGCTCGTAGAGCCAGCTTCCTTTCCGGGCTCCGTCGAGGACCGAGGCCGCCACGTCGCGGGGGTCACGGACCAGCAGGATCATGCGGCTCT
>JACCTS010000515.1 GCA_013812245.1 Rubrobacter sp. | reverse complement strand
GAAACTGTCTGAAAAGTGATTCGAGCGGCGCTCCAACCGTGGATTTGGCTGGTATGCGGAGCACGAACTCGGCAAAAGGGGCTTCTTGGCAGCCCGTGGAGCTACGCCACGAGCACGTCCGAGACTTTTCAGACAGTTTCGGAAGGGGTATTCTCCGAAGTCCACTTGCACGATCCTGTATACTCCCCTTGTCGGGACGAAGTATTGCCCCTCGGCTCTACTCGGGTGCCGGTAGCCGACCACAACATATGGGCAGCGTGCATAAAGATTCGCCACGCCGGATCTAATCGAAGTCCCTGCACTGAGGAAGAAAGCGTGAGGCGCGTATTGGTCAACGCCTACGGCGCTTACGAAAGCGGGAAAGTCTAGTATGTTTCTTTCAGAAGTATCGTTGTCCATCGTACAATTCCACCGGAGCATATCGACAGCTCCCATAGCTTACTGTCAGACATAGTCTGGACGCTTCCCAAAATGCCAGCTTGGCTTGCGTATGAAGGCGTGTGATGACCGAACGCTGTGAACAAAGATCCGCAGCGTGAGAAGGTATTGGGTTTCCTCCTATAGGAGGGAAAGGTCTTCAGCGAACGTTGGACGGAGGGATGCAAGCCGAACGCGAGGTGCAGGGAGCACGTCGCGGAGCTACGAATCGAGCAGTGGTAAGCAGCGTTCTGCTTTCGTAGATGAACGACGCTCAGGCGTCGAGCACCACGTCCGAGAGGGGGCTGCCGATGCAGATGAGGCGCAGACCCTGCTCCAACTCCTCGTCGCCGATGGCGAAGGCCATGTCCTGGTCGATCTCACCTTCCAGGCACTTCTGGATGCAGGTGGTGCACGTGCCGCTGCGGCAATCGTAGGGGAGGGTGAGGCCGGCGTGTTCGGCCTCCTCCAGGATGTACTCGTCCTCGGCCACGTCTACCGTGACGCCGCGCTTCTTGAAAGTAACTTTGTGAGTCTTCGCCATCTCTCCTCCTACGGAAAAGCCCCGGCCCCTGAACTGCGGGGACCGGGGCCTCTGTTCGGTCGCGTTGCTCTTACAGTTCTCGGGCCTCGAAGTCCTCGCCGGGGGCGCCGCAGACGGGGCACTCCTCAGGAGGCTGGACACCCTCCATCTCCTCGCCGCACGTTCCGCAGACCATCGTGACGGTCATCGGCGGGTGCGGAGCCTCGCCGTTCTCATCAGCCTCGATGCTCTCGCCAGTGTCTTTGGCAAGCTCGGCGATGGAGACCTTGCCTGTTATGACGTCCTCCATCGTGGTCCGCGCTCCCGTGAGCGAGTCCTCGACCAGGGCGAGGTCTATCTGCGTGGTGCCGCGCTCGCGGGCGAGCTTCTCTGTCATGTTGCGCGAGATGTTCCGCATGAAGCCTTTGGGCGCCCGGTCTAGGCGATCTATGGCCTCCTGCGTCCAGGCGAACTCCTTGCTGCCACCCTCGGGGACCAGAGCACCGGCCTTCCAGAAGGCCGAGTGGTCTATGGGGCACTTGCCGCCCGTCTCCTGGACCTGCTGTTTGGCGTGGCTCACAGGGCAGCCGCCGGACTTCACCTTGGGGGCCTCGCGGCCTGTCTCCTCGCTGTACTGCTGCTCGACGTACTCGCGGGTGATGGTGCTGTAGCCTTTCCTGAGCGCGCTCTTCTCGGTGCGGGCCTTGACCCGGCGCTGCTCCTGCCATTCTTCGAGGGCTTTGAGGAAGGTTTTCGCGTCGTCTGTCCAGTGCAGCTCGCGGCCGTCGTAGACCTCGGAGGTGCTGAAGGTGTCGTCCTCGCCCGCCGTGGCGATCTCCGCGTCAACCGCGTGGAAATGGTTCGGGCCGCTTCCACAGACCGGGCACTTCGCTGGCTTGCCCTTCGCCACGTAGCGGCACACGTCGCACTCGAAGCGGTCGTGGCCCTGCGCGGCGCGATGAATTTCCTCCTGAACCTCGGCTGATACACCCTCGATGTCGCCCTGGTCCTCGGACCTGCCGAAGCCGCCGCGGCCTGAGTCGAAGATCTCCTGCTTCGCCGCCGCGTCGTCGCCGTTGGCAGAACCGTTCTTGTGGCCGTTCCCGTTGGCTTTTTCCCGGTCGGCGGTGCGTTCGTCAAAGTCTTTGAAGAGTGAGTCAATTGGTTTGTCTTCGCCCTGGGCTTCGGCTTCACGCATCTGGTCGCCGATGGCGCGCATGGACTCCATCGCGCCGGGCGGGAGGATGTTCTTTATGACCTCGTCTATGACGCCCGAGGTTATGACCGTGTAGCCCTTCTCGATGGCGTAACGGATCACGGCTCCCGTCGCCATCCCGACCACAAAGCCCGGGATGCGGTCCATCCGCTCCAGGGCCTCCTTGGTCCACGTCATGTGCTCCTGGGCGGTGAGGATGTCGGGGGCCTGGTACTCGTAGTTGCCGATCAAGACGTTCGTCGGCAGGAAGCGCATCATGTTCTCGGTGTTGCCTCCGATGTCCATCTCGTCGTCGGAGTGGTAGCCGATGCGGCCCATCACGACGAGCGTCGGCTGCACCTCGTTCACGTACTTCATAGTCTGCTCGAACGGCTTGCCAGCGAGGAGGGTGGTCTTTAACTCGACGCCCTCTTCCTCGGCGATGTGGCGGGCTATCTCCAGGTGGGCCGTGTAGATCTTGGCTAGGCCCGAGTCGATGATTTCCTCGTGCAGCTTCTCCTGCTCCTTGAACCGGAACACCTTCTGGGCCTTGCTCGAAAGGACACCGGCGATGGAGTGGAACATCGCGTAGTGGAAGTACGGGTCGAAGACGCTTATGGCCTCGACCGTCCCGCCGAACTCCCGCGCCAACTCGATGGCCCGCTTCAAGCCACCGAGCGACTTGGCCGAGCCGTCAACCGCGACGACGATATGCTCGAACGGGTGACGGTCCAGATCCTTCACGATCAGGGTGTCCGCATGCTTGAGGCGCCGCACGACGCGCTCCGTGACGGTGCCCAGGATGGTGTCCTTGACGGCGGCCATGCCCATCGCGCCGAGGACGACCAGGTCGTAAGGACCTTCGTTCACGTCCTCCACGATCACCTTGAAGTTCTTGCCTTCGAGGGAGCGGCGCACCAGCTCAACGTCGTACTTCTCGCAGAGCGGTTCGAGTACGTCGATGTACGAGTCGGTGATGATCTCAAGACCCTTGGTGATGAGCTGGTCGTGGATCTTGCGTTGCCGCTTCATCTCGTCCTCGTCGCGGAACTCCTCGGGGAGTCCCGACTCCATCTGCCTAAAACGCACGTCGTGCATCTTGGCTGCGTAGGCGTGGCAACCCGCGACCCGGCCCCCAAATTGACGCGCGACATCGACCCCGATCACACACGCCTGGTTGGAGTAGTCCGAGTTGTCTACAGGGACGTAAATCTCTTTGTACATAGACCCCGTTCTCCTAGCACGTAGGACGCCGAGCGAATAGCCATTTCACGTCAC
>JACCTS010000502.1 GCA_013812245.1 Rubrobacter sp. | reverse complement strand
AGCTCGTGATCGGAAGGGTTGACGGCATGAAGGTCGCCGGAGTTGCCGGGACGCTCGCTGAAGGCCGGGAGATGGTTTTCGCCGACGAGATGGAGGCCCTGGATCTCGTGCTCGTGGACCTGAGGTTACCCGACGGTCACGGAGCGAAGCTGGTCGCCGAGATCAAAGCCAGAAGGCCGGAGGTGCTGGTCGTGGTGTTGAGCGCGGAGGACGACCTGAGCGACGCCCTCCAAGCAGGCGCCGACGAGGCCATGAACAAGAGCACGCCCTTGCCGGAGATCGTCGCCACCTTGCGACGTATCGTCGGTTGAAGCCTGGAGAAAAGGGCCGCTGGGCGAGTACGGCGCGAAGGAGCAGAGCTCGCCCCTGAAGCACAGCGGCCCGGCCAGGGAGAGTTTCAGGACGACGGACAACCTCAGGCCCACGGGGACTGGAGACCCGAGATCCACCTCACCTCCACCGCTCCCCCCTCCGGCGCTTGGGCGAGACACGCCCACAACAGATCCGCTGCGGCCTCGGGGTGGGTGGCGCCGCCGTGGCGGACTCCGTGCCGACACCGAAGAGTAGGCGCTGAGCGCGCAGGCTTCTCGAGAACCACGGATAGCCCATACTCAGAGGTATGGGATGCCCGGTGGATACGGCGCGGAGAGGCCAGGTTCATATTGAATCCGGGTGATTTGTTCGCTTGGCGCTCGTAAGTCGTAAGTCGTGTTTTCTTTTCGACTTATGACTCAGGCCTCCATCGGGATGGGACTCTTTTGCCGGATTGCGCTTTACCCCTGTGAAGCACAGGTGACCGGGAAGGGGATCGTTCGTAGAGCCATGTTAGCCTACGAGAGCGCGGTCATGTCGGCTTAATGGTCGCCGGCAGGATCTCCGCCCCGCAGTATGGTGACGACGGCCCACGCGCTGATCAGGGCCCACACCCCTTCCAGCAGGATGAAGCCCCACTGAACTTCGATGACCGCGACGACCACGAGTATCCCAGAGCCCACGAGGTTGGCGACCTGATACGGAAGGTTGGAGGTGTCGGTCCACCCGAACTGGTTGGCGGCGTAGGCCACCAGTATGGCGATGGCCCCAACGACGGAGATCGCCTGCAAAGCCATCAGTCCTCCCCCCGGCGGGCCGAAGCCGGGCCGCCGCGCCCGCGCAGGATGGCGACGATGCCCCAGAGACTGATCAGGGTCCAGGCTCCCTGCAGGATCACGAACCCGATCTGTCCGTCCGCGATCGCAACGACCGTCAGGATGCCGGCTCCGGCGAAGTTGGCGACCGCATAAGGGAGTTGGGAAGGTTGGATCCAGCCGAACTGATTGGCGGCGAACGCCCCGAGGATGGCGAGCGCCCCGATGACGGAGACGAACTGCACCCTCCTGCCTCCTTCGTGATAAACACCTGATCGCCAGGCCATCCTAACACCCTCCGGTCCGCGAAAACACGGAACATTCGACGAGCCGCAGCGCGGGCCGGGAAGCATTCGTTCGGCTATACTCTTCGCCATGTTGGGGGTGCTCCTGATCCTGTGCGGCTACGTCCTGGGCTCCGTTCCGACCGGCATTCTGGTCGGGCGGGCGCGCGGCGTGGACGTGCGCCAGGTTGGCAGCGGCAACATCGGGACGGCAAACGTACTGCGGGCCGTGGGCAAGTGGGCGGCCATCGCCACCCTGGCGGGAGACATGCTGAAGGGTACGATCCCGATTCTTATCGCTCGTGCTTTCACGGAGAATGCCTGGGTGCTGGCGGGCGTCGCCCTGGCGGCGGTCGCCGGACATTGCTGGCCGGTCTTCCTGCGCTTCAAGGGCGGCAAGGGGGTCGCCACGGGCGCCGGGACGAGCATCGGGCTCGCGCCCCTGATCGGCCTGGGACTCTTCGCCTTCTGGTGGGCCGTGGTGCTCGTGAGCCGCTACACTTCTCTGGGCGCCATCGCCGTTATGATCGTTAGCCCCATAGCCTTCTACCTCTCGGGTCAACCGCTGCCGTACGTCCTGTACACGATACTGGGCGGCGCCCTGGTTCTGTGGCGTCACAGGGAGAACGCGCGGTCTCTGTTGAACGGCACGGAGCGGAAGGTCGGAGAGGAAAAGGAGCAGGGTGGATAGCACACTCCGAGAAGCATACAGGGACAAGGCCGTACTCCTCACCGGGGGGACTGGCTTCCTGGGGACGGCGCTGGTCGAGAAGATCCTGCGCGGGCTACCGGACCTGGGCCGCCTGTACCTCCTCGTGCGTCCATCCCGGGACAAGGATGCGCGGGAACGCTTCGAGAAGGACGTGCTCGGATCCTCGGCTTTCTCCGGCCTGCGCGACTCCCTGGGTGACGGCTTCGAAGGATACATCTCCGAAAAGGTACGGGTGCTTGAAGGCGACGTGCACGCCCCTGAACTCGGGCTCGGCGAGGATGACCTCGCGGAGCTTTCGAGGGAAGTGGACGTGGTGATCCACTCCGCAGCCTCCGTCATGTTCGACGCGCCGCTGGACGCCGCCGTGAACTCCAACGTCGGTGGCACGCTGGGCCTTCTGAAGCTGGCCCGCGATTGGGAGAAGCGTCCGCTCTTCGTACACGTCTCGACCGCATACGTGGCGGGGATACAGAAGGGTTTGATCCCGGAGTCTCCGCCCGGAAACGCAACCCCCAACGGCACGCGCCTCGACCCGCACGAGGAGGCGCTGAAGCTGCGGGGGATCGTCGACGAGGTGGAGAAGGCTTCACGGGAGCGGGAGCTCCTTAACCACTTCGACACCGAAGCGCGGCGCGAGCTGGGCATGGTCGGCGAAGAGCAGGAAGTCGCTGAAAGGGTGGACACGCTCCGCCGCGCCTGGATGCGCGAGCGGCTCGTCGAGCGCGGGACGCGGCGGGCCCAGGAGCTCGGCTGGCACGACGTATACACCTTCACCAAGTCGCTCGCCGAACGGACGGTGCTGCGGGAGAGGGGGGAGACGCCGCTCGTCATTCTGCGTCCGGCCATCATCGAAAGCAGCATAAAGGAGCCTTCGCCCGGTTGGATCCAGGGTTCCCGCATGGCAGACCCGATAATCATGGCGTTCGCCCGGGGTATCCTGCGCGAGTTCCCCGGAGACCCCGAGAGCCTGGTTGACATCGTGCCGGTTGACCACGTCGTGAACGCCACCCTGGCCGCCGCCGTCCGACGGCCCGAAAAGCCCGAGGTCTTTCACGTCGCCTCCGGAGATCGCAACCCGCTCCGCTACCGCGATCTCTACGATCATGTCAGGGACTACTTCCTGAAGAACCCGCTGCGGGACTCCGGCGGTCGGCCCGTGCCCGTGCCGGAGTGGAGCTTCCCCGGCCGCCGCCGTGTCGAGGGACGCCTGAAGCTGGAGCTCACGGGCCTCAAGGCGGCGGGTGAGGTCGTCTCTCGCCTGCCGGAGGGTCACATGGTCGCGGATTTGCGCGGCAGGATCGCCCGCGCCGAGAAGCGAGGCCGGATGAGCCTGTACTACAGCCGCATCTACGGCGCCTACGCCAACATGTCCTCTACCTTCTCGACAGCCCGCACGACGCGCCTCTT
>JACCTS010000454.1 GCA_013812245.1 Rubrobacter sp. | reverse complement strand
TCGGCTTGGGTCGCCCGCGCACCGAGGGCCTCCTGGGGAGGTGTACGGGTTGAATAGCAAACCGAAGATCCTGATGTACTCGCATGACTCGTATGGGCTCGGCCACCTGCGGCGGACGCTCGCGCTGGCCGAGGCTTTCGTGAAAGCGGATCCCGGTACGAGCGTCCTGATCCTCACGGGCTCCACGGTGTCAGGGATCTTCCGTATGTCCCCCGGCATTGACCTGGTGAAACTGCCTTCGGCGGTGAAGGTCGCGAGCGGCGTGTACGAGTCAAGTAGGATGTCGGTCGACTTCGAGAACCTGAAGGACTTGCGATCCGCGCTGATCTTGAGCGCGGTCAAGTCGTTCGCTCCCGACGCTTTCATAGTGGACAAGGCTCCGCTGGGTATGAAGCGCGAGGTCTATCCGGCGCTGGAGTTCCTGCGCCAGAAGCGGCGCTCGACGCTGACCGTCCTCGGGCTGAGAGACGTGATGGACGACCCGGCGCGCATCCGCCGCAACTGGCACGAGGGCCAGATAACTCCGGCCATCGAGAACTTCTATGACACCATCCTGGTCTACGGGCCCAGGGAGATCTACGACCCCCTGCCCGAGTACGGCCTGTCGGACGCGACGCTCCGGCGCTGCCACTACGTGGGGTACGTCGGGCGCCCGCCCACGCTCGACGAGACCTCGGACCTCGTATTTCAGCCGGGGTACGTGCTGGTGACCGCCGGTGGTGGGGGCGACGGTTTCCACCTCTTGAAGAACTATCTCAAGAGCCTGAGGAGGCCGGTGCCCGCGTTCGAGTCGCTCGTGGTAACCGGCCCGATGATGGACGACGAGTCGAAGAGGAAGGTCGAACGCCTCGCCCGAGGGCTGCGCGTCAGGGTTCTGGAGTTCCGGGCGGACATGGAGCGTCTGATCCGCCGCGCCGGCGCGGTCGTCTCGCGGACAACGCCGTCTTCACCGGCTCGCTCCCGCACGACGAGATAGCGCCCCTGATACGCCGGTTCGACGTGGCCCTCGCCCCCTACCCCCGTCCCGGCCACGACTTCTACTTCTCTCCTCTGAAACTCTTCGAGTACATGGCCTGCGGCGTGCCCGCCGTGGCGGCGGGCCTGGGACAGATAGAGGAGGTCGTCCGAGACGGCGAGACCGGCCTACTCTACCCGCCCGAAGAACCCAACGCCCTAGTCGAAGCCTGCGATCGTCTGCTCTCCGACCCGGACCTCCGGCGCCGCATCGGCTCCGCGGCGGCGAAAGAGGTCCACAACCGCTACACCTGGGACCACAACGCGGAGCGCGTTACCATCCTGGCACAGTCCCTCATCGCGGCGCGGGGGACGGACGTGTGAAGCGGACGGCGGCCATCCCCGTGACGGACCCGTTCGGCGCCGCCGGGGACGCGGCGATGCCGTCCCTCGCTCCGGCCCTCGACCCGGACGAGGCGCAAAGACAGTTCGACGACCGGCTGGGGCATCTGGCCGGTGAGAACGGCCGTCTGGACCTGCGCGGGATCAGGGCGACCAGATACAAGCCGGGGCGGCGATGCGTGATCGAGTACGACCTCGTCATCGAGCGTCCGGCGGCGCCGCCGGAGGCGTTCACCCTGATCGGCAAGGTCAGGGCGAGGCGGTTCGGCAAGTCCGGCCACCGGCTTCTCAAGGCGTTCTGGGAGGCCGGCTTCGAATCGGACGCCCCGGACGGCATCTGCGTGCCGGAGCCGGCAGGCACGATCTCGAAGTTCAGGATGTGGCTCCAGCGCAAGGTGCCGGGCCGAACTGCGACCGACCTCGTGGCGGGGCCGGAAGGCGAGGCGCTGGCGCGCCGGATCTCAGAAGCGGCGCACAAGGTCCACCGGGCAAACGTCCCGACCGAACGCCGTCACACGATGGCCGACGAGCTACGCGTCCTGCACGAGCGCCTGCCGAAGGTAGCCCGCGAGGAGCTGCGGTGGGAGCGGCGCATCGGGCGAGTGCTGGAGGCTTGCGACTGGCTCGGGGCAAGGACGCGGGAGCCGGAACCGCGCGGCATCCACCGGGACTTCTACGCGGACCAGGTGATCGTGTCCGGAGACCGCGTCCACCTCATAGACTTCGACCTGTACTGCGAGGGCGACCCGGCGCTGGATATCGGGAACTTCCTGGGCCACCTCACGGAGCAGAGTCTGCGGACCTTCGGAGAACCGGAGGCTCTCGCGAACATCGAGGCGGCCCTGGAGGAGCGTTTCGTGGAGCTCTCCGGCGAGGACGTGCGCCCCGCAGTGCGGGCCTATGCGGACCTCACGCTGGCGCGTCACATCCACCTGAGCAGGCTGTTCCCGGAGCGGCGGGAGTTCACGGGAGACCTGCTGGAACTGTGCGAGGAGCGTCTTGAGATAGCATGTTAGGAAGACGGGAGAGAAACGGTTCGAGCAGGCCGGAACCACGGGCCCGGCCGGAAGGAGATATGAAGAAGAGAGCGCGAACGCGGTTCAGGCAGGTCATCTTCGGTTACCTGCGGGAGGCGAAGTTGAGCATGGCCCTGGCCGCGCTGTGTACGCTGGGGCTCACGTTGACGGAGTTGCTGAAGCCGTGGCCGATCAAGATCATCTTCGACTACGTTTTGCTCGGCAAATCGCTGCCAGGCTATCTTTCGTTCCTCGGTGGGCTCTTCGACAGCGGAAGGACGACGTTCCTGGTGGCGATGGCCGGGGCCATGGTACTCGTAGCCCTCCTCACGGGGGCATTCGCCTACCTGCAAATCTACATAACCTCGCGCATCGGCAACGAGCTGGTCTACACGCTGCGCCGGACACTCTTCGCGCACCTTCAGCGGCTCTCGCTCTCCTTCCACAACCGCACCCGCTCCGGGGAGCACATGACCAAGATCGTCAGCGACACCAACACCCTCAAGGACGTGTTCGCTGAGTCGGCCCTGACCGCCTCCTCGCACATACTCACCTTCTTCGGGATGTTCGCGATCATGTTCTTCCTCGACTGGCGGCTGGGTCTGGTCGTGCTCGCTACGCTGCCGCTCCTGGGCGGGACGCTCTTCTACCGATACCGGGCCGCCAAGGCGTCGTCCCGGCGGCAACGCAAACGGGAGGCGGTGATCGCCACGCGCATCAGCGAGGTGATGTCCACGGTCCCGCTGGTGCAGGCGTTCGGCCGGGAGCGCCACGAGCAGGAGCGGTTCGAGGCCGAGAGCACCGAGTACCTCGAAGAGAGCATCCGCAACGCCCGCGTCGAGGCCATGGCGACCCGGAGCGTGGTCGTCATAAGCGCCCTGGGCACCGCGGCGGTGGTCCTCGTAGGCGCCTTGCAGGTCCTCGCGGGCAGGATGACGCCAGGGGATCTCCTGCTCTTCACCTCCTACGTGCAAAGCATGTACAGACCCGTCCGCAACCTGGCCCGGCTCTCCAACAAGTACTCGAAAGCCGTCGTCGGCGCGGAGCGCATCAGCGGTATCCTGGAGGTGGAGCCGGAGATCCAGGACGATCCGGACGCCGTCGAAGCCTCCGAGCTTGCGGGCGAGGTCGTCTTCGAGGACGTCTCTTTCGACTATGGGGACGACGAGGGCGTCCTGAAGGACGTGTCTTTCTCCGTCCGGCCCGGCCAGCGGGTCGCGCTGGTGGGCGCCTCGGGGGCTGGCAAGTCCACGCTGGTCAGCCTGATCCTGCGCCTCTACCAACCCCAGGAGGGCTCCATCCACATAGACGGGGTGAACATCAGGGAGAACATCGCCTACGGGCGGCTGGACGCCACGGACGAGGAGATAGAGGCCGCCGCCCGCGCCGCCAACGCCGACGACTTCATCGTCCACCTGGAAGAAGGCTACGATACGGTCCTCGGGGAGCGGGGAGATACACTCTCCGGCGGCCAGCGACAGCGCATCGCCATCGCCCGCGCCGTCATCCGCGACGCCCGCATCCTGGTCCTGGACGAGCCCATGACCGGCCTCGACGCGGAGAGCGAGGCGAAGATCCAGGAGGCCCTAGACCGCCTGATGGCAGGGAGGACTTCGTTCCTGATCACGCACGACCTGCACGCCGTCGCGGGCGCCGACCTCGTCCTCCTTCTGGAGGGAGGCCGGATCGTCGAGCAAGGCAGTCACGACGAGCTGCTGGAGAAGAGCGCCCACTACCGTCGCCTCCACGACCTCAAGACCGGCCGCCGGAAGACCCTCCGTGATCGTTGAGCCCTACGCCGCCGACCCCGCCTTCCCCGGCCTGGAGGCCGCTGGAGACCCCGTCTCGATGCGCCAGCTCTTCGGGGAGCATCTACGCCCCGCCGGGGAGACAGCGTACACGATCCGGGACTGCCGCCTCTCTCGCGTCCGGTACCGCAAGGGCGCGCGCTGCGTCCTGCAATACGTGCTGACCCTCTCCCATCCGGCCACCGGCGCGGAGCGTACCCAGTGGGTGACCGGTGTTATGTACACCGGCGGCAAGACGCGCCGCAAATGGGAGAAGCTGCTGAAATCCGCCCCGGACGTGCCCGGTGCCGACCCGGCCTTCGAGCCCTTCGCTTTCGTTCCGGAACTCGACATGCTCGTGGAGGTCTTCCCCTACGACCGCCGGCTCCCCGGCCTGCCCCTCCTCATGGCGGGGCCGTCGCCCGATCTCGAAGCCCCGCTCCTCGCCCACTTCGGGCCCGGCTGGCGCATCGA
>JACCTS010000407.1 GCA_013812245.1 Rubrobacter sp. | reverse complement strand
CCGCAGCACTCTCTGAGAGCAGGATCTGCGCCTTCGCCACCATCGGAGATCCCAACGTGTACTCGACCTTCACCTACCTCGCACGCACGATCAGGCAGTATGTACTTGGGGTTGAGATATATACTGTTCCCGGTATCACGGCGATGCAGGATCTCGCCTCCCGGAGCGGGACTGTTCTTCTGGAAGGGGGCGAGCGGCTGGCCCTCTTGCCTTTCACGGCGGGGGAGGAGCGATTGCGTGAGGCACTCGACAGCTTCGAGACCGTCGCGTGCTACAAGGGTGGGAGTCGAATGGACGATGTGATCGGGGCCGCCAGGGAGGCCGGAAGGTTGGAGGGGGCTATCTACGGTGCGCGGATGGGGCTGGACGGTGAGACCATTGCCCCGGCTTCGGAGATGTCGGGACGGGAGGCGCCTTACCTCTCGACGGTTGTCTTCACCCGCAAAGGAGCCGAGTTTGGGTAAGGTGTGGTTCGTTGGGGCGGGGCCTGGGGCCGAAGACCTGCTGACCCTGCGGGGGGCGCGGCTCATCGGCGCGGCGGACGTCGTCGTGTGGGCGCGGAGCCTGGTCAACGAAGAGGTCCTTCGACACGCCCGGCCAGAGGCGGAGATCGTGGAGTCCACGACCATCCCGCTCGAGGGGGTGCGGGATCTCTACGAGCGGGCCGTTCGGGAAGATCTGAAGATCGCCCGCGTCCACTCGGGAGACCCCAGTTTGTATGGGGCTGTGATGGAGCAGATCGAACTGTGCGAAGAACTGGGGCTCGACTGGGAGATCGTGCCCGGCGTCTCTTCGCTCGGGGCCGCGGCAGCGGCCATCGGGCGGGAGTTGACGGTGCCGGAGGTGTCGCAGTCCGTGATCCTCACGCGCCGCGCCAGCCGCACCCCGATGCCCGATGGAGAAGACATAGCGTCCTTCGCGGCGCACGGGACGACCATGGCGATCTTCCTGTCCGCGGCGAAGCCCCGCGCTTTGCAGGAAGACCTGATCTCGGGCGGCTACGCTGCGGATACCCCGTGCGCCGTCGTCTACCGGGCGACCTGGCCGGACGAGGAGGTCATCGAGTGCCGCCTGGAAGATCTGGCGGATCGCATTCGGGACGCGGGTTTCACGCGGCAGGCCCTCATCCTGGTCGGCCCCGGCCTCGCCGCCGGGGGCACGCGCTCCCACCTCTACAGCCCTGCCTTCTCCCACATGTTCCGCAAGGCGGAGGGAGAGGAAGATGCCGCCCCGTAAACTTCGCGAGCCCGCCATGCCACCGAGCATGGCACGCGCCCGAGACGAGAAGCTCCGCACCGGATGGACCACCGGCTCCTGCGCCGCCGCCGCCGCGAAGGCCGCCGCACAGGCGCTAGTTAGCGGTGAATCGCAGGAACGTGTCTCCATCAAACTGCCGAGGAAGGGCGAGGAGCGCCGGGTGGAGTTCGTCGTCGAGCGGTGCGAGGCGGGAGAAGGCTGGGCCGACGCCGTCGTCGTCAAGGACGCGGGCGACGACCCTGACGTAACCGACGGGGCGCACCTGACGGCTCGCGTTTCTTGGCGGGAGGATTCGGGGCTAGACCTGGACCGGGGCGAAGGTGTCGGAACGGTGACGAAACCGGGGCTCGGGCTCACGGTCGGCGGTCCTGCCATAAACGACGTGCCGCGGCGCATGATCCGGTACTCCATAGAAGAAGTCCTCGACCCGGAAGAGCGGGGCGTGCGCGTGGAGATAAGCGTCCCCGGCGGCGAGGCGATGGCGGAGAAAACCACCAACGCCCGCCTCGGCATCGTTGGCGGCATCTCCATCCTCGGCACGACCGGCATCGTGCGCCCGTTCTCGACCGCCGCGTGGGCCGCGAGCGTGGTGCAGGCCATAAACGTCATGGGGGCCCAGAACCACGACACCTTCGTACTTTCGACCGGCGGACTCACCGAGCGGGCGGCGATGCGCCTCCTCCCGGATCTGGAAGAGGTGTGCTTCATCGAAGTGGGAGACTTCACCGGCCAGGCCATAAAACAGGCCGTCTCGAAGGGATTGAAGCGGGGCTTTTTCGTCGGAATGGCGGGCAAGCTGACGAAGCTCGCCGCCGGCGTAATGATGACCCACTGGACCCGCTCGAAAGTGGACAATGAGCTTCTGTCCGAGATCACACGGGAAGCTGGTGGCTCATCTCACCTTGTGCGAGAGGTCAAGCATGCCAACACTGCCCGCCACGCCTACGAGCTATGGCGTGGCGCGGGGCTGGAACGAGCTCCACATCTGCTCTGCACCCGAGTATCGGAGAACCTGCGCGAGTATGCGGGCGGGGAGTTGGAGATTCACGCCATCATGGTGGACTTCGACACCCTGGAGCCCGCCGGCGCGAGCCCCGGCGCGCTCGCCGAAACCGCCTGGAAGGGCGGTTCCTGAGCCTGTGGACGACCCCGTCATCCTCCCGCAGCGCTGGAGATCGCACGCTACACCGGGGAACCCGGTTTCTACCTCTGCTAACCGGACGCCGCCGGAGGCGTGATGATGGACACCCACCACGGTTCGTTGCAAGATGCCCCGTCGCAGGCGGAATGGGAGTTCGGCGTCGGCGTAGACGAATGGCTGGCGCCTTTGCCCAAGGAGAAGTCGTGAGCCGAATCACCGTCATCGGGCTTGACGGCGGACTTTTGGGCGCCGAAGCGCGGGAGCATCTGGAGTACGCCGCGCTCGTGGCCGGTGGCGAGCGTCACCTGCGAGAACTCGGCATCGAGCCGGGGCGCTCCACCGTTCTGAAAGGAGATCTCTCCGATGCGATGCAGAAGATCGAAAACACTGAAGGTCCGGTGGCGGTGCTGGCTTCCGGGGACCCCGGATTCTTCGGCATCGTGCGGCTGCTGGGCGCGCGGTTCAGGGCGGAGGAGCTGCGCATCCTGCCCGCCGTTTCCTCAGTCGCGCACGCCTTCGCCCGAGCCGGGCTCTCCTGGGACGATGCGGTAGTCGTCAGCGCCCACGGCCGCGATCCGCGCCAGGCGGTCAACGTGTGCCGGGCCCACCCGAAGGCCGCCGTCCTCACATCTCCGGGGTTCGGTCCCGC
>JACCTS010000392.1 GCA_013812245.1 Rubrobacter sp. | reverse complement strand
TCCCGATGACAGCGTGCAAGTCAGCTCCGTTGCCCACGGCTATGGCGGGGGTGAGATCTCCTTCGGACCGGATCTGGATACGGGCTCCGGTCTTCCTTATCTCCTCGATCAAACCTTCGTGCCGCTCCCGGTCGAGCACGGCGACGGTTATCTCCGAGGGGCGCCGTCCCATCGCCCCGGCTATGGCTTCTATGTTCTCCGCCACCGGGGCGTCTATATCTATCCGCCCCCTGGCCTGCGGACCGGCGATCAGCTTGCTCATGTACATGTCCGGCGTCCTCAGCATGCTCCCCGCTGGCGCCGCCGCGATCGCGGAAATGGACCCTCCTTGCCCCTTGACGAGGAGTTGCAACCCCTCCACCGGCTCCACCGCGAGATCCGCTTCCGCCTCACCCGCTCCCAGTTCGTCCCCCACGGTCAGGATGTCCGTCCTGGTCTTCAGCGATCGCACCCGGCCGCGCTCGTCCAGCCGCTCTTCCCGCAGGATCGCCACTCTCCCTGGAACGGAGACCTTGCCGAGCTCGTCTCGGAAAGCCTCGGTAGCGAGGGTGTACGCCCGCTCCGGAGCGCCGGAACCCTCCATGCGCGCGACGCGCAACGCCACCCGCTCGGTTACGGTCGCGTACTCAATGGCTGCCGATGCTATGGACCCCAGACGGGGCTCGGCCACGCTAATGGAAGCTCACCCAACCTCCCATACCCGCCACGCACCCGCACATAGCAGATGCGCGAAGCGGCGGATTTTCCTCGGAAAAGTGCGAAAAGGTCTCGGCGCCGGGGCGCGAGACCCGCGCTTCGGACGACTTGATTATACACTGGTGGAACTGGAACGACCACCGCCGGAAGACTCTGCCCCGGCTACCGCCTCCCGCGCAAGCCGCAGCAGCGCCTCATCTATGCCGTCCCCGAGGGGATCGTTATCGCAGTATAGAACTGGCTTCCCCTCCGCAGCCCCCCTTCGCGCCACCACGTCCACCGCGGCGGCCTTTATCTCCGTGAGGTACGCTTCGGCTCCGGACATCGCGTCAAGATCCTCCGCCAGCCGCCTCCGGTCCGAAAGGTTCCCCGATACCGCCACGACCTCGCATCCGTAACGCTCCTGCAGATGATCGGCCAGCTTGCGGAGGACAGCGGGCGGCGCGGTCGAGACGTAGGCCACGCGCAGACCTCTCACATTCCCCACGGGGCGCGGCCGGAAGACCGTCGGAATGACCTCAAGCTCCGGCTTCACCGCGCGCACGGCCTCGACGATCTCCGCCACCTTCGACGCATCCGCCATCGGCTCTTCGCTCATCGTGAGGAGGAGTAGGTCGGAGATCAGGAGCCGGTACGCCCCCAGGAAGCCGGCTATGTACTCCGAATCCTGGTGGGCCCCCGCAACGAGCACCCTCCGGTCCACCGCGACCGGGGGCACTGCGGCCCCCGAACCGTCGAAGACCGTGATGCCGGTCTGGAGCGTGTTGGCGATCTCCGCTCCTTCGAGCACGTTGGAGACGAACGGCTCTCCGGCGAGCCCGCCGCCGCAGCGGCGGCAACCGACGGTGGTGACGCGGCTCAGGGCGGCCGTTTCGTAGTAGTCGCTCGCCGCGTGCGCCCCGCGCTCCAGCGCCTCCAGCAGGTACGCGCTCCCGACCTCCAGCCTGTGGCCTTCTATGACCTCGGGGTGCGGCGGACCTCCGCGGCCCATCGAGACGACGCCGGGATCGAAGCCCTCCCGTGCCAACAACCGCGCCAGATAACCGGAGATCGCCGTCTTCCCAACCCTTTTTCCGGTGCCGATCACGGCGAGGGATGGTTTAGTAGAGATAGGACTGAGTTCTGGTGGCCGGAGGTCGAAGTCACTACCCGTGTAGCGCGCCCCCGACGCCAGCACGAGCGAGGCTATCCGCATCCGCTCCCGGTAGCCTATGACCGGCTCGTCCGAAAGGTCCACGACCACGTCCACCGAGTGCTCCACGAGGGCCATCTCCACCGCCGAGACAGGGTCCGGCCCCATTACCAGGGGCACGCCGTAGTCGGTTCCCTCCTTGAGTTTCTCCGTGCCGCCCAGGAAAGCGGCGGCGACGCCTTCAGCCCGCATGGAGTCTTCGATGCTCCGCATGGCGTCGATGACCACGGGCGGGTAGTGTTCGCCGTCGATCAGGAAGAGCGCCCGCATCGAGGTTACTGGTCGCCGGGGACGGAGATCTCCGAGTCTATCTTGTCTTCGTAGCGGGAATACTCGTTGGTCTCGAAGTCGAAGTCCACGTACAGCTCGCGTTCCTTGAACGGGTACTTGCGGAAGACCTGGACGCGGCTGCCGTCTATCTCGATGATGTTGTAGCAGGGCCGGGTGTTGCCCCGCAGACGGGTCGTCGAGGCGGTCCCGGCGTTCACGATGAACATGTTCTCCAGCTTCCACGAATACGGAACGTGCTTGTGTCCCGAGAGCACCAGGTCCACGTCGACCTCGTCCAGGAGCTCCAGCATGTCTCCCGCGTCGAAGATGATGTTCCGCTCGCGGCCCGTGCCGGGGATCGGTATCAGGTGGTGATGGATCACGAAGATCTTGAGCCGTTCGCCCGCATCGGCGAAAGCGTCGCGGACGAAGTCGTAATGTTCGCGTCCCACCCGTCCATCGTTCAGGTCCGGCTCCGAGGAGTCCACCCCGACCATCACGGCGTCGTCGAAGCTTATGGCGGAGTACCGCTCGCCAAAGAGCCGCTCGAAGTGGATGTACCCGACGTTGCGCGAGTCGTGGTTGCCGGGGATGACCATTACGTTCTCGCACTGAAAGCGCCGCACGTATTCGGCGGACATCTCGAACTCCTGCCGGTAGCCCGCGTCCGTCAGATCTCCCGAGACCACGACCGCCGCCGGGTCCATGTCGTTGATCTCGAGGATCGAACGTTCCAAAAGGTCCGAGACGAAATACGGACTACCGCAGTGGATGTCGCTGATCTGGCATATTGTCAACCGACCGTCCCCGCCCATGCTCTCCCCGTTGCTTTCGCTATCAAAATGTTTCAAAAAGTATAGCAGAGCCGCTTTCCATAGCCGTTGAAGCCTTGTCGTTGGTACAGCGGTCTCTTACCGATATTACGGACCCAACCAGCAGACGGACTACCGTCCTCTGAAGCACCGACTACATCTTCTCGGGCGCGCTGACCCCCAGAAGCTCCAGGCCCGACCGGAGCACGGTCTTGGTCGCGGCGCAGAGCGCGAGCCTCCGGGTCCGCGTCTCGTCATCTTCCACGAGTACCCGATGCACCGTGTAGAACTGGTGGAAGCGGGTGGCGAGGGTTTCGAGGTAGGTCGGGATCGGATGCACTTCCCGCCGGGCGGCGGCGTTTTCGACCACGCGTGGGAAGTCCAGTAGCTCCAGCGCCAGCGCCCGCTCCTCCGGCGCGAGCGGTGCGGCGGTTGCTCCGATCACCGTCTCTGGGTCTGCTTCGGCGCGGCGAAAGATGCTGGCGATGCGGGCGTGGGCGTACTGCACGTAGAAGACGGGGTTCTCATCGGACTGCTTTATGGCCAGGTCGAGGTCGAAGTTCGTCTCCGTCTTGTGGGAGGAGCGGACATAGAAGTAGCGTGCCACGTCCTCGCCGACCTCGTCCAGCAACTCGTCGAGGGTGACCACGTTGCCAGCGCGCCGGCTAACCTTGACCGGCTCGCCACCCCGTATGAGCTTGACGAGACGCACGATCTCCACGTCGTAGAAGTCCTCTGGTATTCCCAGTGCCATCAGGCCAGCCTTCATGCGCGGCGGGTAGCCCGCGTGGTCCGCACCGAGCACATCCACGGAGGTACCGAAGCCCCGCTCGCACTTGTCCACGTGGTAGGCGATGTCCGGGGCCATGTACGTGTACGTCCCGTCGCGCTTGACGAGAACCCGATCCTTGTCGTCGCCGAGCTCCGACGAGGCGAGCCAGAGGGCGCCTTCCTCTTCGTAGGTATGCCCGCTTTCGCGCAGCCGCTCGACGGTTCTCTCGACTTCGCCCGACTCGTAGAGGCTTTTCTCGTTGAAGAACCTGTCGAACGAGACTCGGGTCCGAGAAAGGGTCCTTTTGATATCCGCCATGCACCAGTCCGTTGCGAACGCGGCGACCTCCGTCAATGTGGCCGCCGGGTCCGTATCCAGGTACTTCCTCCCTACTTTCTCCGCCAGGTCGGCGGCGATCTCGGCGGTGTACTCGCTCTGGTAGAGGCTCTCCGGATCAGAGACAGGCCACTCCTCGCCGTAGATCCCGGCGTAGCGGACGGCCACGGACTCGCCGAGAAGCCGGATCTGGTTTCCCCCGTCGTTGAAGTAGTACTCCCGTGAAACCTTCCGGCCCGCCGCCTCCAGGATGCGCGACAGCGAGTCCCCGTAGGCGGCCTGACGGCCGTGTCCCACGTGCATCGGTCCCGTCGGGTTCGCGCTCACGAACTCCAGCAGTACCGGCTCCCCGGAAGCCTCCCTCCACCCGTACCGCGTACCCTCCCGCAGTAGCCCGTTCAACTCATCCCACAGCGCCTCAGGCGAGAGCCAGAAGTTGATGAACCCAGGTCCCGCGACCTCGACCCGCTCCACGAACGCCTCGCCTTCTGCGACGTTCGCTATCTCTCGGGCTACCTCGCGAGGGTTGCGCCTGAATGTCTTCGCGTTCGCCAGGGCGACGTTGGTGGCAAAGTCCCCGTGTTGCGCGTCACCCGGACGCTCGACGTGGACGCCATTCAACTCGATTCCGAAAGCCTCCCGCACGGCGGACCGAACCACAACAGCCACGCGCTCTTCGAGGTTCATTTCTGGTCCCGCCCGAGTAGTTCGTCCATCAACCGGCGGTTCTCCGCCGCCAGCCGCTCCGTCTCTTCCGGGTCATGCTCGAAGCTCATCGCGAAAACGTCTCCGACAGAAGCCTCCGCCGGCAACAACTCGCGGGGCAAGTCGAAGCTACGCTTGCCGTCTGGGTAAACCGACAAGATCGCCCAATCACCGTCCTCGAACCTGTCTATCTGAACCTGCATATATGTGTATGGTAACACCCCGTTTGCAGCGCGTGACCGACGCTCGAAGTACGATCCCCGATGTCTTCGAGCACGAAATTCGTTCACCAATGGTACTTCTCTCCGCGCGAGATTTTGACCGCCCGGTAGATCTGTTCCAGCAGCACGACCCGCGCCAGCGCGTGCGGCAGGGTGAGGGCCCCCAACGACCACACCTCATTTGCGCCACGCAGTAACTCGGGGGCGAGGCCGAGCGGCCCGCCGAGAACGAACGCCACGTGGCTGTGGCCTGATGCGCCCAACGTTTCGAGCTTTCGGGCCATGTCCTCCGAGGCGAGCGGCTTCCCCTTCTGCCGGTCGAGGACGATGACGTACGCGCTGGCGGGCAGGCGCTTCGAGAGGCGTGAGGCTTCGGCGGCGAGTACCTCCTCGCGGCTGCGGCGGTTCATGTCTTCCTCGGCGACCTCGCCGACTTCCACAGAGAAGTAGCGCCGCAGGCGTTTCAGGTAGTCTTCCGAACCTTCGGAAGGCCAGCCCTTGAGGCGGCCGACGGCGACTATGGTGCAACGCCGGATCACTCGAAATCGAAGAGTTGCCGGGCCTCGCCCTCAGTTCCGTCTTCACCATAGCGGTACGCGTACTCGGGACTCTCCAGCGGCTCCCCCGCCTCCACCCAGGGCGTCGGATGACTGGCGAGCGCCGCGCGCACCCGTATCCCGCCGTGTCCCGCCTCCCGGAGAGCGCCCATTACCGTACCGGTTGCGCGGGCGGGCGAATTGTTGGTCTTCGAGAGGTGGGCAAGGATCAGGTCTTTGAGCCCGTGCGGCGCCAGGGCGCACGCCGCCTCCGCCGCCTGCCGGTTGGAGAGATGTCCGTTGGATGACGCGACCCGGCGTTTGAGATCGGCCGGATACGGCCCCCGGAGCAGCCAGTCCAGATCGTGGTTCGCCTCCAGGACCACCGCTTCGGCCCCGCGCATGCGCCGAAGCACCCCCAGGGAGACCTCGCCCAGGTCCGTCGCCAGGGCCACGGTACGTCCGCCGCTAGAGACCCTGACCCCGTAGGTCCGGGAGTCGTGCGGCACCTCGAAGAACTCCGCCAGGAGATTGCCGATAGGCACGGGTTCCCAGGCTTCGACCAGCTTCGCGCCCAACCGTTCGCCCACGCCGGTGGCGGCGTATACGGCGACGCCACGCTCGCGCACGAGAGACCTAACGCCGGAGGTGTGGTCGCTGTGCCCGTGGGTGAGGAGCATGGCCTCCACGTCCTCCAGGCGGCGACCGATCCGGGCGAGCAGAGTCCGAATACGCCCGCACGAGAGGCCGGCGTCCACGAGCAATCCGGTCCCTCCGGCCTCCATATACGTGGCGTTGCCCGAGCTACCGCTCGCAAGTACGCACAACCGCAAGCTCATACTCATCTCTCTAGAAACCTGAAAAGTTGGACGGGAGCATCTTGCCGCTCCGCCAAAATCTTAACATGGACCGCCGAACTTCCATGCCCTTCCGAGGCGGAGCCGGTGGCGCGCTACGCGTCCTTCTCGACCAGCTCGCCCTGGACTATGAGGCGTTCCTTGTAGTCCGGCAGGGTGCAGGTCTGGAGTGAGATCAGGGAGCGTCCCTCGACGGCGTTCATGACGTCCGCGTTCTCCGGCCCAACGACCTTCTGCTCCGTGACACGGTAGTGGAACTCCCTGCCGGTGGAGTCCTGGAGCAGAATCTCATCGCCCTCCTCCAGCCAGTTCAGGTGGAAGAATACATAGTAGGACGCCGTGTTCGGGTAGCCGAGCCGGTGTCCCGCGATGAAGACGTTGGCCCCCTCCTGCCAGGGATATCCCGTGGCCGGGATGTGGACGGTGCCGTCGCGGAGTTTCTCCTCCGAGAGGCTGTCGAAGACGGGCACGTCCTTCAGTTCCAGCTTCGGGATGGTCAGATAAAGTGTCTTGTCTTCGGGGCCGCCGGGGTCGCGCCCGAAGTTGAACGGCTTGACGGGCGGTATGGCCCCGACCGACGGGTTCGCGGAGATCAGATCCGTCGGCGTCTCGGGATCTCCCTCCGAGTAGAAATCCCTGTACTCCGGGAATCCTCCTTCGACATCGAGACCCGCGGCGTCGGTGCTCGCCGCCCGCGCGGCTTTGGAGAGGGTCACGTTGAAGGCGGCGCCTTCGGGAATCGCCGAGCCGTCTTCGTTGTAGATCTTCCACTTCCCGCGATCCGTGTCGTACCCGACGCCCACGGGATGGTCGTTGTAGACGCCACCCCCTCCACCCGGGTTCCAGTTCTGGGTGACCGAGAGGCCCGCGTCGGGCTTGCCGTTGGCGAGAGGATTGTCGATATACGTGCTGCTCCCGGAAATGTTCTCCCGCGTGGAGCGATGGATGAAAGCCTCATCCTCGCGCGGAACGACTACCTGGAAACCGGCTCCGGCGGACACCGCAGCCAGGTCCTGGTTGAAGATCGCCCATTTCTGTTTCTCCGGCTCGTACCAGACGCCGATGTTGTGGTGGTACGCGCCGTCCTCGGAGTCCTCGCCACCCGAGAACGGCGCGGCGAAGACGGCGGCGTTCGGCTCGCCGTTGATGCTCGGTTCGTCGAGGTAGGTGTAGTCGCCGCGGCTGTTATCCTCTGCGGCGCGGTGGTCGAACGTGGTTTCCTCCGCCTGCTCCGCGACCTTCACGGCAACGTTCCTGGCCTCCACCACCCCGGTCTTCTCCACGTCCTCGGCTTCGGAGGCAGTGTCGGCTTCGGTTCCTCCCTGGGCCGCGCGCGTGATC
>JACCTS010000386.1 GCA_013812245.1 Rubrobacter sp. | reverse complement strand
CCGGGACGGGTGCTCGCGCCCACGAAGTACACGCCGCCGATGCCGCGGGAGACCATCGGCGGCCGGAAGTACCCGACCTGAAGAATTCCATGCCCGATCCCGAACGCCGCGCCCCGCTCCAGGTTGTACTCGTCGCGCCAGTCGAGCGGCGTCCTCACCTTCTCGTACACGACGCTCTCGCGTCCCACCCCACAGCGCTGCTCCAGCAGGTCATACACTTTCTCCCGGAAAGCCGGACCTTCGCGCTCCCAGTCCACGTTCGGGCCGAGATGCGGGACCGGGACGAGCACGAACAGACTCTCCATGCCTTCGGGGGCCATTCGTGGCTCCGTCTTCGACGGCGCGACGGCGTAGAAGGAGGGATCGTCGGGGAGCCGGTGTTCGTGGAAGATCTGCTCGAAGTTCTCCCTGTACCTCGACGAGAGGTAGAAGTTGTGGTGGAGCATGCCGTCCAGCTTGTGGTCTATCCCCAGGTACAGCATGAACGCCGAGGCCGTGTACTCCAGCTTCTCCCGCTTCCTGCGCCATCCGAAGTCCCCTGCCGCCGAACCTGGCAGAAGCTCCCGGTAGGCGTAGGGAAGGTCCGCGCCGATCAGCACGGCGTCGGCCGCTATTTCGTCGCCGTGCACCCTGACGCCGCGCGCCCTGTCCTTGACGACCACGACCTCCTCGACTGGGGTGTTCAGGTGGATTCGCACGCCCAGGTCCTCCGCGAGCTTCTCCATCGCCCGGATGAGGGAGTACATCCCGCCTTCGGGGAACCACAGGCCGTCCTCGGCGAGCTCGGTGTATGGGAGGAGGGAGTATACGGCGGGCGCCTCGAAGGGGGAGAGGCCCAGGTACATCGTCTGGAGGCTGAAAGCCTGGCGCAGCTTGTCCGTGCGGAAAAAGCGGGAGACGGAGCGGTAGTAGTTGCCGAGCGCCTTCGTTTTCAGAAGCAGGCGCAGGTTGCGGAGGCCGAAGAAGTCGCGGGCGCCCTCGAAGTCCCGCTCGACGAACTCGCTGCGGCCGAGGCGGTACTTCAGGCAGGCGTCTTCGAGGAAGCGATAGAAGCGCGGGGCCACGCCCGGTTCGATGCGTTCGAGCTCCTGGATCAACTCCGGCAGCGTGCGCCGGATCGTCATCGAGTCCCCATCCCCGAAGGTGACCCGATACTGGCCGTCGAGGGGGATCAGGCGCACGTAGTCTTCCAGGTTCCGTCCGGCGAAGGAGAATAGCTCGCGGTAGGTATCGGTCATCAAGAGGAGCGAGGGCCCTGTGTCGAAGGCGAAGCCGTCCGCTTCGAGCCGGCCCATCCGGCCGCCCGGTTGTCCGTTCTTCTCGAAGACCTCGACCTCGAAGCCGAGAGCCGCGAGCCGGATGGCCGCCGCGAGGCCGCCCATCCCGGCCCCGACGACCGCTACGCGCTTTGCCTGACGTCCCGATGGCGTTGTCGTCAAGCTCCCAACCTCTCTACGAAAATGCGAGGGTGTAGTGAGTGTACATGCTGATGCTAGCAAGGTTCGCAAGGGAGTCGGGTAAGGAAGCTTACAGGAGCGCGGTGCTCGAACGCATCGGGTAGGCGCGATCAACGCTCCGACCGCCAAATTTTTCAGAAGATCCCGGCGGTAACGCTTCCCGTAACGTTTGGGAGACGGTCCTCCGCTACCCTGTAGCAGAAGATGTCTACACGCGCGACGAAAAGTCTGGGAAATATAGTCTGTTTGGAGGATGCGCCGGACGGCGGCGGATGGCATCTTTGTTGACGACGGGGAGGACGATGGCCTTGACCTAGGTTCAGACCGTGGTCGGAGAATGCTGGGAAAGGTTCCGCGTTTGGACCGGTGAAGCGCCCCAGGAGGATCTTTGCAGGACACAGAGGAAAAGCCGGAAACGCGCTCTCGCGGGCGGCTCTCGCTCGTCGCTCGCGTAGTGGCGTGGCTGACCGTCCCCCTGTACGTCGCGGGCACCTTCACGAACAGCTTGCTCACTCGCGGCGCCGGTTTGTGGAGCGAGAACCCGATCGAGAACTTGGAGAACGTGGTGCTTTCGTTAGGTTTCGGCGCCTTCGCGGTGGTCGGGGCCATGTTGTTGGCGAAGCGGCCTACGAACCCTATCGGCTGGATCCTGTCCGCAGTCGCGCTCATGGTGTCGATCTTTATCACCGGTGGCGCGTACGCAACCTACGTGATGGTTACCCGCGGTCAGCCCGATGCGCTCGCGGTCGTCGGCGCGTGGGCCTTCAACTGGTTCTGGTTCCTGATGCTCGCGTTGGCCCTGATCTACCTTCCCATGCTCTTCCCTGACGGGCGGTTGCTCTCACGCCGCTGGCTCCCGGTCGCCGTGCTAGCTGGGATCTCGACTTCGGGCATCGTCCTCCTCAACGCGCTCGTGGAGACCATCCCCGTAAACGAAGCCCCCGGTTACGGGATCGCCAACCCAATAGGAATCGAGGGTCTGGGCAAAGTCGAGGACCTCCCAATATTCGGCGTGTTCACCGGTCTTTTTCTCGTCGCGGGCTTTGGGGCGATAGCGTCCGTGGTGGCGCGCTTCCGCCGCTCGCGCGGGGTCGAGCGCCAGCAGATGAAGCTGTTCGCCTACGTTACCGTGGTATT
>JACCTS010000378.1 GCA_013812245.1 Rubrobacter sp. | reverse complement strand
CCCTACAACCGTCAGATGTGCCGCAAGTGAGCGGAAGTTTCGGATGAAGCCCGCAGGAGAGGCCAGCCCGTCGGCGTGGCCGACGCCTGGATCGCCGCCACCGCTTTGCTGCACGGGATGCCGCTTGTTACGCACAATCGCGAGCATTTCTCCGGCATCGGGGGTCTCAAGGTCATATCCGAAGATCCCTGAGATCCGGCCACGCAAAGCAAGAATCCTGGATAGTTTTTCTGGGCACGGTCGGCGTTGCACCAAAATTCAATCCTGCACCAGAATTAGGTAGTCTGCACTTGAATTCTGCGTAACAAAAAGCCGGGGCGTAATAGCCCCGGCCCTTGCGACAAACGCACCCGATTCGACCAGGCTTACGTCCTGAGCCTCCTTACGGCCACGTAGCCCAAACCGCCTACCAGAGCCAAGCCGAGTACCAAGAAGAACAGCAGCCCCAAGACCATAAACATCATACCGCCCATGCCCATCATACCGCCGTCCATCATGGAGCCCATCATGTTCATGCAGCTTTCCATCATGTCGTTCTTATCCATCACGATTATCACCTCCCACAGATGAGAGCTTGCCCTATGATTGTATCTTCCTCAGACGACGCCCGGTGCGAAAGGGCCAGGAGTTAAGGAAGAGTTAATACGCAACTTACGAGGATTCCTCTTCCTGCTGGCGCTTCTTATTCCACCGCGCCTTAGCAGCTTTTCGGACCGACTCGGACCTCGCTTCTTTGGTCATCTTCGGCCTGCACAAAAATAGCCCCTTAGAGGGACTTATGGTGCAACGCCGATGCAGACGGGACTTTAGGTGCAAGGCCGGCACGGTCATGAAGCCCGCAAGCCGGTCTTTGTTGGAGATGGCACGCGCCAGAGTTCAGAACCTGGGCATCCGTGGCGGAGCGGTGGACCAGAGGAGGTCCACGTCCTCCGGCGTGAGGCCGTAGGCTTCGTTGACGAGATCGGAGAGGCGCTTCTCTAGCCGGGCGGCCTCGGCGCGGGCCTCGCGCACGGGAGCGGACCCTTCTTCGTAGCCGGCGCGCAGGTCGCGCAGGGAGCCGGGGGTGAGGCGGCTCTCACCCTTCGGGCGGCGCTTGCGTACCTCCTCGACGAAGGCGTCCGCGTCCAGCGTGGCGAAGTCTTCGAGCTTCTGCCCCGGCTTCCCGACGCCGAACTCGACGCGCAGCCAGTCCAGCGTGTCGCGTCGCGCCTCCCGCTCTACGCCGGACAGTGAGATCAGACGCCCCACGGCCTCCTCCGCTGCACCCCGCGCCTCATCCGTGGGCGGTGCGATGGGCAGCTTCTCCATGAGCACACTGAGTGGGGTCAGCGTATCGTTCATTATGCGAGGCAAATAACGCCAATTGTGCCACCAGATCAATGGCGAATTCAGCACGGCAATCAGGTAAAGATCGCCCGTTGGCAGTATAAACACCTTGTTGTTCCTATAGTATGAAGTAGTGTCATACGAGAATGACGAGAATGTCTGAATCTCCTGATATGTAATCTTCGGCTGCTCGAAAGCGTCGTAGTAAGCGCAGGATCGCAGGTCCCACCAGTAATGTCCCTGATCCTGGCGTTTGCGGAGCCTATCCTCCAGCGGCTTCATGCGGGCGTGGAGCGAGGGGTACGTCTGGCGGAAGACTTCCTCGGAGTCGCCCGCACCGGTCCAGGGCCAAGCGTGGTCGCTGCTGGATTTAAGTACGATCAGCCATAGCCCTCGCCACTCGGGCGACCAGCGTTTTATGTCCTGGCCGCGCAGGTACGGTTTGATCACCTCGGCCGAGCGCGGATTTTCGCGCACGAGCCGCTCCTTCACCGAAGTGTCTATGAGGAACGCCTCATTCAGGCCGGTTTTGATGCCGTAGAGCGGCTTGACGCCGGCGTACTCGGCGAGGGGGACGCCGCGCTCCCGGATCTTCGCCATCAGGTCGTCCACGGCGCTCGTCTCCAGGCGGCGACGCCGAACCGCTTCTTCGGGACGGCGTGCGCGTGATCCCGGACGAAACCCGCCAGGTCCACGCCTTCCTTCAGCGCCTCGCGGGGGAATTCCGCGACGCGCACCTCGTCGTTCGCGGTATCCCGGGGTTTGTGGAGGATCACGATGCAGGGGAACACGTCGGCGTCCGGGAAGATCGGGGCGTGCCCGAAGTCCACGATCTCCTCCAGCGCCCCCGTCGTGGAGAAGTAGCCCCGCAGCGGCTCGCCGTAGCCAGCCCGCAGCCACTTGTTGGTGACTATTACCGTCCCGGTCTATTGATGGCATAACGCTTCCTCCACCGCCTCCACCCACCAGCAATATCCGGTGAGCCGTTTGAGGAGAGCGGGGTCTTCCCAGTAAGGCACAAACAAGCGTCCGGGTGAGCGCCTCTTGCACTGGAGCGACCGTCTCGAAGGTCCTGTTGGATAACTCTCGCCTGAACTCCTGGAACCATCTCTCTAGCTTCGCTAGGGTCCAGCTCAGGGGAATAGCGTGGGAGCTTGAGGAAGCTGATGTTCTCGGGATACACAATCTGCTCGGAGCGGTGGCTTGGCGCGCCGTCTAGCACGATGAGCAGGTGATGCTCGGGGTAGGTCCTGGAGAGTCCGTCGAGGAAGATCTCCAGGCATCCGTCGTCCATCCCCGGCAGGTACATGCAGTAGCTCTCTCCGGTGGTGGGCGCAACCGCCGCGTAGAGGTGGGTCCACTCGTATTTACGCCTCACGATGTAGGGTGGGCGATACCCTCTGGGACAGTAGCGTCCGCGATGCCAGTTGATGAGCCCGAAACGCGCCTCATCGAAGGCAAAGACCTTCAGCGGCTTCTCATCCCCCTGGCGCTCACTCGTCTGCTTGATCTCGCCAGCGAAGCGCCAGCGAAGTTTTTGAAGGCCTCCTGCTCCTGTGAGTCGGCCTTCTCGTGGCGAGGACGACCGGTTTCGAGCTTCACCTTGTGCCGCCTCAGAAGCTGACCGACACCGTCAGGGTGAGCGTACTCGATACCGTGGCGCTCTCGCAGGAACTCGTCGGCTTGGCCGATGGTGGCGATCTCTCCTCGCTTCATGGCCTCCTGTAGATCCTCCAAGGCCTCGGGTGTGACCAACTCCTAGGCGTCAGCGTTGGCTGGCTCAGAATCGGCGAGCGGCTCGGCGCGCTACCGGCCGCTAGGCGGAATGAGGTCGGCTGGCGTTGCTACACCCGCCAGGATATCGAGCGGCTGCGTCGGCTCGGAGTAGGAGAGCGTAAACGGCGCTTAAAGCGGAAGTCAATGAAGTTGACCCATCCCGCGATGCTTGCCCCTTCAAGCGTGAGGCGGGAAGCCGCTCGACAACCAGCACCCTGGCCTCAGAGTCAGAAACCAGTGGGGGTCCAATGTCAT
>JACCTS010000343.1 GCA_013812245.1 Rubrobacter sp. | reverse complement strand
CCTCGGCCACCCGCTTGCGGAGGTCGGGGATGTGGTGAGCCGCGCCGAAGAACGTCACGTTGTCGCGGGCGGAGAGGTCTTCGTAGAGCGCGGGGGACTGGGGCATGTACCCGATCCTGCGCCGCAGTCCCGCCCGGTCCCGGAGCGGGTCCAGGTTTAGCACCGATACGCTTCCCTGAGTGGGCCGCAATGACCCGACTAGCGCCTTGATAAGCGTCGTCTTCCCCGCGCCGTTGGGACCGACGAGGCCGAAGACCGCGCCCTCCGGCACGCGCAGGTCAACGCCCCCGAGCGCCTCGACCTTGCCGTAGCGCTTGACGAGGCCAGCGACTTCTATGGCGTCCATCGTCCCTACCTTTCCGGCCTGAGCCCTTCCAGGAATATCCCTACCGCCGTTTCTATGTGTTCCTTGTCCGTCAGGCCGTCCTCGCGCAGGGCGGGGAGGAAGATCCTGCCTGCCGCCTGCGGGACGAGCATGCCGACGAAGGCCCGCGCGCTGGAGCGGACGTCGTGGGGCCGCAGCCGGCCGAGTTCGACCTGCCGGGACAGGTACTTTTTGAGAGAGTCGAGTATCCTCGCCACCGTCGCCCGCCCGAGCACCTCGGCCAGCGACGGACGCCTCAAGGCCTCGCCAACCATGAGCTTCATCATCCGCTGGGCGACCGGGTTGCTCACGGTGGCGAAGTAGGCCCGCGCTATCTCGGGCAAGACCTCCTCCGGCGGGCGATCCATGAAGGTCGTCGGGTCCTCCACCGCGCTCCGGATAGGAGCGTGTGTCTCAAGGACCGCGTTGAAGAGCGCCTCCTTGTCCGGGAAGTAGTGGTAGATCAAAGCCGGAGACTGCACCCCTGCGGCCCCCGCGATGCTCTTGATCGTCGCCCCCTTGAACCCCTTCGTCGAGAACTCCTCGAACGCCGCGTCCAGGATCTGTGTCCGCCGATCCTCAGCCTCCGTCATCCAAACTCCTTGTTGATTGATCGTTCAATGAACGCAGCATATCCTTGATTGAACGTTCTGTCAATACTGAAATGGGGTGAGGTGATCTAGACGCGCCGCGCTGTATGATGGCGGGGCTGTGATGGATCGGAGGTGGCTGCTTTGCCTGACAACGACGCGGGTTTGAAGGGGGGCGTGGCGAGCGTGGTTTCTCCCGGCGCTTACGCTGTCTCGGATGAGGGTGGGGACTTCGACGGAGACGCCGGGCAGGGGCTCTACTATCGTGACATGCGTCATCTCTCCGGCTTTGTGTTGAGGGTGAACGGTGAATTCCCGGAGCCGGAGGGTTTCCGGGACAGCGGTCCAGAGGCCGATTTTCGTCTCGCTTCGTCCGGCTTGCGTATCCTGCGCCGGCGCAGGGTCGGGGCCGGTATGGAGGAGACGCTGGAGGTCTCCAACCGCTCGGAGGGGGAGATGGAGGCTGTCTTGTCACTGGAGTGTTCGGCGGACTTTCGGGACGTCTACGAGGTGCGAGACTATGCTCGGCCTTCGGTGCGCGGCGAGATATCCGAAGAGGTTGGCGAGGGATGCCTGCGCTTCGCCTACCGGCGGGAGGACTTCTCGCGGGGAACGGTGGTTCGTGTCTCGGGCGGCGATACGGAGGCAGTCGCGGAACCGGGACGCATTTCCTGCGCTTGCCGTCTCGGTTCGGGAGAGAGCAAGGTTCTTCGTGTCACGGTGAGTTTGGAGGAGGGTGGGCGTGAGGTTCGTTTGCGGGAGAGCGCGCCGCTCTTCGGCGCGGCCCCGAGACTGGAGACCGGGTGGGGGGCGTTGCGGGAGAGTTGGGAGCGGAGCGTCGTGGACCTGGAATCGCTCTCGTTCGACGCGGGAGAGGGCCTGCTCGTCCCTGCGGCGGGCGCTCCGTGGTTCATGGCGCTCTTCGGGCGGGATTCGCTCATCACCGCTTACCAGACGATGATCCTCTCCCCCGAGCCGGCGAAGAACGCGCTGCGGGCGCTGGCGCGGTGGCAGGCCGAAGCGCGCGACGACTTCACGGACGCGGAGCCGGGGAAGATCCCGCATGAGCTCAGGGTCGGGGAACTCGCGTTCTTCGGGGAGAGCCCGGAGACTCCCTATTACGGCACCGCCGACGCCACCCCGCTCTTCCTCATCCTCCTGCACGAGGTCTGGCGCTGGACCGGCGACGACGCCTTCGTCCGCGAGATGGAAGGGGTGGCGAGAGCGGCCCTCGCCTGGGTTCTCGACGAGGCTGACAAGGTTAGTGGCTACGTCGCCTACGAGACACGCTCGACTACCGGGCTCCAGAACCAGGGCTGGAAGGACTCCGCAAACTCTATGCTCTTCCGCGACGGAACCCTGGCAGAAGGATCGATCGCCCTCTGCGAGGTGCAGGGCTACGTGTATGACGCGTTCCTGAGAACCGCGAAACTGGCTGGAGGGATCTGGGACGATGAGCGGCTCGCAAGGGATCTGGGTGAGAGGGCAGCGGAGTTGAAAGCGCGCTTCGACTGCGACTTCTGGATGCCCGAGCGCGGCTACTTCGCGCTGGCCCTTGACCACGAGGGACGCCGGGTGGACTCCATAACCTCCAACGCCGGACACTTGCTCTGGAGCGGGATCGTGCCGGAAGACAAGGCGCGTCTCGTGGCGGATCGACTCGCGGGGAACACGATGTTCTCCGGCTGGGGTATCAGGACGATGGCGGTGGGGGAGGGCGGCTACGACCCCGATTCCTACCACAACGGCTCGGTCTGGCCACACGACAATGCCCTCATCGCCGGAGGGCTCAGGCGTTATGGGTTTAGAGAGGAGGCGAACCGGGTTGCCCGTGCCTTGCTGGACGCTGCCCCGCACTTCGATCACCGGCTGCCGGAGGTCTTCGGTGGGCATCCGCGGGAGGAGGGGCGCGGGCCGGTCGAATACCCGACCTCGTGCAGCCCGCAGGCGTGGGCCGCCGGGACCATTCCGCTTCTGGTGCGGGCGATGCTTGGCATCGAACCAGATCCCGAGACACGGACGCTTCTCTCTGCTCCCGTCGTACCTGAAGCCGCCGGGGATCTCCGGCTGGAAGGCGTCCCGGCGTTCGGTGAGAGCTCGCGCTGAAGGCGTAGCGGGGCCGCGTTTCGCTTTCCGTTCGGGAACCTGGCGGATTTCA
>JACCTS010000342.1 GCA_013812245.1 Rubrobacter sp. | reverse complement strand
CCTCGGCCACCCGCTTGCGGAGGTCGGGGATGTGGTGAGCCGCGCCGAAGAACGTCACGTTGTCGCGGGCGGAGAGGTCTTCGTAGAGCGCGGGGGACTGGGGCATGTACCCGATCCTGCGCCGCAGCCCCGCCCGGTCCCGGAGCGGGTCCAGACCGAGGACCGAGACGCCGCCCTCCGTGGGGCGAAGGGAACCGACGAGCGCCTTGATGAGCGTGGTCTTGCCCGCGCCGTTGGGTCCGACGAGGCCGAAGACCGCGCCCTCCGGCACGCGCAGGTCAACGCCCCCGAGAGCCTCGAGTTTCCCGTAGCGCTTGACGAGGCCAGCGACTTCTATGGCGTCCATCGTCCCTACCTTTCCGGCCTGAGCCCTTCCAGGAATATCCCTACCGCCGTCTCTATGTGTTCCTTGTCCGTCAGGCCGTCCTCGCGCAGGGCGGGGAGGAAGATCCTGCCGGCAGCCTGGGGGACGAGCATGCCGACGAAGGCCCGCGCGCTGGAGCGGACGTCGTGGGGCCGCAGCCGGCCGAGTTCGACCTGCCGGGAAAGGTACTTTTTGAGAGAGTCGAGTATCCTCGCCACCGTCGCCCGCCCGAGCACTTCGGCCAGCGCCGGACGCCTCAACGCCTCACCAACCATGAGCTTCATCATTCGCTGGGCGACCGGGTTGCTCACGGTGGCGAAGTAGGCCTGCGCTATCTCGGGCAAGACCTCCTCCGGCGGGCGATCCATGAAAGCCGTCGGGTCCTCGACCGCGCTCCGGATAGGTGCGTGGGTCTCCAGAACCGCGTTGAAGAGCGCCTCCTTGTCAGGGAAGTAGTGGTAGATCAAAGCCGGAGACTGCACCCCCGCAGCCCCCGCGATGCTCTTGATCGTCGCCCCCTTGAACCCCTTCGTCGAGAACTCCTCGAACGCCGCGTCCAGGATCTGTGCCCGCCGATCCTCAGCCTCCGTCATCCAAACTCCTTATTGATTGATCGTTCAATGAACGCAGCATACTCTTGATTGAACGTTCTGTCAATACTGATTTGAGGTGAGGTGATCTAGACGCTCCGCGCTGTATGATGGCGAGGTCGCGAAGGATAGGAGGGAGTTACTTTGCCTGACAACGACGCGGGTTTGAAGGGGGGCGTGGCGAGCGTGGTTTCTCCCGGCGCTTACGCCGTCTCAGATGAGGGTGGGGACTTCGACGAGGACGCCGGGCAGGGGCTCTTCTATCGTGACATGCGTCATCTCTCCGGCTTTGTGTTGAGGGTGAACGGTGAATCTCCGGAGCCGGAGGGTTTCCGGGACAGCGGTCCAGAGGCTGAGTTTCGTCTCGCCTCATCAGGCCTGCACGTTCTGCGCCGGCGCAGGGTCGGGGCCGGTCTGGAGGAGACGCTGGAGGTCTCCAACCGCTCGGAGGAGGATCTGGATGTCACACTGTCTCTGGAGTGCGTGGCGGACTTCAGGGATGTATTCGACGTGCGGGGCTACGCCCGGCCTGCGGCTCGGGGTGAGCTTTCCGAGGAGGTTGGTGAGGGTCTCCTGCGCTTCATGTACCGGCGGGAGGGGTTCTCACGGGCAACGGTGTTTGAGGTATCGGGCGAGGGTATGGAGCCCGTCGCGGAGCCGGGCCGTATCTCCTGCGCCTGCCGTCTCGGGCCGGGAGACAGAAGGACCATTTACGTCCAGGTCACGCTGGAAGAAAACGGGCACGAAGTCAGCCTGCCGGAGGATGCCGCGCTCTTCGGCGATGTACCAGAGCTAGAGACGGACTGGGCGGCGTTGGGGAAGAGTTGGAAGCGGAGCGTCTTGGATCTCGAATCCCTCTCGTTCGACGCGGGGGAGGGGTTGCTCGTCCCGGCTGCCGGCTCCCCGTGGTTCATGGCGCTTTTTGGGAGGGACTCGCTCATCACGGGGTACGAGGCCATGATCCTCACCCCCGAACCGGCGAAGAACGCGCTGCGGACGCTGGCGCGGTGGCAGGCCAGTGCATGGGACGACTTCACCGACGCGGAACCGGGGAAGATCCCGCACGAGTTCAGGGCTGGGGAGCTGGCGTACTTCGGGGAGGTCCCACAGTCCCCATACTACGGCACCGCCGACGCCACCCCGCTCTTTCTCGTCTTGCTAAACGAGGTCTGGCGCTGGACCAGAGATGATAACTTCATCCGCGAAATGGAGGGTGCGGCGAGGATGACGCTGGCCTGGATCCTCGACGAAGCCGACCGGGTTAAAGGCTACGTCGCCTACGAGAAACGCTCGTCCAGGGGCCTCCAGAACCAGGGCTGGAAGGACTCCGCGAACTCCATGCTCTTCCGCGACGGAACCCTGGCAGAAGGATCGATCGCCCTCTGCGAGGTGCAGGGCTACGTGTATGACGCGTTCCTGAGAACCGCGAAACTGGCTGGAGGGATCTGGGACGACGAGCAGCTTGCGAGAGATCTGCGCGAGCGGGCGGCGGATCTGAGAGCGCGCTTCGACCGCGACTTCTGGATGCCCGAGCGCGGCTACTACGCCCTCGCCCTCGACGGCGACGGACGCCGGGTGGACTCCATAACCTCCAACGCCGGACACTTGCTCTGGAGCGGGATCGTGCCGGAAGACAAGGCGCGTCTCGTGGCGGATCGACTCGTGGGGAACACGATGTTCTCCGGCTGGGGTATCAGGACGATGGCGGTGGGAGAGGCTGGCTACGATCCAGACTCCTACCACAACGGCTCGGTCTGGCCACACGACAATGCCCTTATAGTCGAGGGGCTAAGGCGCTACGGCTTTCGTGAAGCGGCGAGCCGAGTTGCGGTCTCTTTACTTGAGGCGGCGGAGCACTTCGATCACCGGCTGCCGGAGGTCTTCAATGGGCATCCGCGGGAGGAGGGGCGCGGGCCGGTCGAATACCCGACCTCGTGCAGCCCGCAGGCGTGGGCCGCCGGGACCATTCCGCTTCTGGTGCGGGCGATGCTCGGCATCGATCCGGATCCCGAGACACGGACGCTTCTCTCCGCTCCCGTCGTACCTGAAGCCGCCGGGGATCTCCGGCTGGAAGGCGTCCCGGCGTTCGGTGAGAGCTCGCGCTGAAGGCGTAGCGGGGCCGCGTTTCGCTTTCCGTTCGGGAACCTGGCGGATTTCA